>JAKONL010000060.1 GCA_022701965.1 Burkholderiaceae bacterium
GCGTCTCCAGCCCCTTGAGCACGACCCACGCGTTGAAGGGCGCGAGCGCCATGCCGGCGGTACGCACCACCGGGCCGAACACGTCGGCGATCAGGCGCGACGGTCCGCAGATCGCGCCGGCCATCACCCGCCCCTGCCCGTCGAGGTACTTGGTGCCCGAGTGGATCACCAGGTCGGCGCCGAGTTCGGTCGGCCGCTGCAGGGCGGGCGTGCAGAAGCAGTTGTCGACCGCGAGCACCGCGCCGACGCCGTGCGCCAGGTCCGCCAGGGCGCGGATGTCGCACACCTCGGTCAGCGGATTGGTCGGGGTCTCGGCGAACAGCAGTTTCGTGGTCGGGCGCAACGCGTCGCGCCACTGGCCGACGTCGGTCTGCGAGACGAAGGTCGTCTCGACGCCGAACTTCGCGAACTCCTTGGCGAACAGGTTGAGCGTCGAGCCGAACACCGAGCGCGAACACACGACGTGGTCACCGGCCTTCAGTAGTCCCATGCACATCATCAGGATCGCGCCCATGCCGGTGGACGCGCCGATGGCCGCCTCGGTGCCTTCGAGCGCGGCCAGGCGCCGTTCGAAGCTGGTGACGGTCGGGTTCGACGTGCGCGAGTAGGTGTAGCCGTCCTCGGTGCCGGCGAAGCGGCGGGCCGAGGTCTCCGCATCGGGCTGCACGAAGCCGCTGGTCAGGAACAGCGCCTCCGAGTTCTCGCCGTACTGGCTGGGCGCGAGGCCGCTGCGCACGGCCAGCGTGTCGCGGTGCAGGCCCTCGGGCAATGAACGTTCGGTCATGTCGTCTTCCTCATTCGGTCAGGTTCGGCAGCGCGAGCCGCGACGAGTCTTCCTCGGTTTCCTCGATGCGCGGACGGGCGCCGTTCATGCGCGTGATGGCCGCGGTGTCGATGTCGCCGGTGACGTAGACGCCGTCGAAGCACGAGGCGTCGAAACCGTCGAGCTTCGGGTTGAGCGAGCCGATGGCGCGCTTCATGGCGTCGACGTCCTGGTAGATCAGCGCGTCGCAGCCGATGACCTGGCGGATCTCCTCGACCGTGCGGTCGTGGGCGACGAGTTCGTCCTTGGTCGGCATGTCGATGCCGTAGACGTTCGGGTAGCGCACCGGCGGCGCGGCGCTCGCGAGGTAGACCTTACGCGCACCGGCGTCGCGCGCCATCTGCACGATCTCGCGACTGGTGGTGCCGCGCACGATCGAGTCGTCGACCAGCAGCACGTTGCGGCCCTTGAACTCGCTCGCGATCACGTTGAGCTTCTGGCGCACCGACTTCTTGCGCACGCCCTGCCCCGGCATGATGAAGGTCCGGCCGACGTAGCGGTTCTTGACGAAGCCCTCGCGGTACGGGATGCCCAGCAGATGGGCGAGCTGCGTCGCGCTCGGCCGGCTCGATTCCGGGATCGGGATGATCACGTCGATCTCGTTGGGCGGCACGGTCGAGACCACGCGCTTGGCGAGCGTCTCGCCGAGGTTCAGGCGCGCTTGGTAGACCGAGATGCCGTCGAGCACCGAGTCGGGCCGCGCGAGGTAGACGAATTCGAAGATGCACGGCTTGAGCGTCGGCGCATCGGCGCACTGTTCGGCATGGACCTGGCCCTGCAGATCGATGAAGACCGCCTCGCCGGGGGCGATGTTGCGTTCGAACACGTGGCCGGAGCCCTCGAGGGCGACCGATTCGCTCGCCACCATCACGGTGCCGTCAGCGCCGCGGCCCATGGCCAGCGGACGGATGCCGTAGGGATCGCGGAACGCGAGCAGGCCGTGGCCGGCGATCAGCGCCACCACCGCGTACGAACCGCGAAGGCGCTTGTGCACGTTGCGGACCGCCTCGAACAGCGTCGCCGAATTGAAGCTGCCGCCGCGGGTCGAACGCTCGATCTCGTGCGCGAGCACGTTGAGCAGCACTTCGGAGTCGCTCTCGGTGTTGGTGTGGCGGTGGTCGGTGGAGAACAGTTCGGCGCGCAACGCATGCGCGTTGGTGAGATTGCCGTTGTGCACCAGCACGATGCCGAACGGCGCGTTGACGTAGAACGGCTGCGCCTCTTCCTCGCTGTAGGCATTGCCGGCCGTCGGATAGCGCACCTGGCCGAGACCGACGTCACCGGGCAGAGCTCGCATGTTGCGCGTGCGGAACACGTCGCGCACCATCCCCTTGGCCTTCTGCATGAAGAACTTGCGCTCCAGCAGCGTCACGATGCCGGCGGCATCCTGGCCGCGATGCTGCAGCAGCAGCAAGGCGTCGTAGAGCAATTGATTGACGGGTGCCTGGCTGACGACACCGACGATTCCACACATGAAGAGTTCCTCTCAGGGCAGGTAGCTTGCCAACTTCTCGGGCAGCGAGGGTTTCAGGCCCTGCAGTGCCGAATCCAGAACCACGGCGCTTCGCGATTCGCGCCACCAGGCACTGTCGCTCGACGCCAGCAAATGAACCACGACCGCGACCGTCAACAGCGCCACGGCACCGCGCGCCGCGCCGAACATCGCGCCGAGCATGCGATCGACCGGACCGAGCCCGACGACGGCGACGAGCCGGCGTGTCATCGATGCCACGAGACCGACGCCGAAAGCGACCGCCACGAACACCAGTACGAACGCGAGCGGATAGCGCCATGCGGCATCCACTGCACCGAACGGCAACCAGGCCGCCACACTGCCGGCGAACCACTGGGCGCACAGGAATGCAGCCACCCAGCCTGCCAGGGAAATCACCTCGAACACCAATCCGCGCACCAGCCCGTACAGCATCGAAGCCACGATCAGCGCGATGGCCAACCAGTCGAACAGGGCCACGTCGAGACGCCGCGATCAGAGATTGAGCACGGCAGCCGGCAGAGACAGGCCCTTGACCTTGCCTGCGGCCCGGTCGGCTTCGGCACGCGAGCCGAACGGTCCGACACGCACGCGCGTGCGTTCTCCCTCGGCCGTCTTGGCGACATTGGTGTACGTCTTGAGACCGGCCTTCTCGAGCTTCTGGCGCACCTCGCGCGCTTTCGCGTCGTCTGCGAAGGCACCGACCTGGATCACGAAGCGGCCTGCATCGTTGGCCTGGGCTTGCGCCGGGGCCGGGGCCGCTGCAGGCGCGGTTGGTGCTGCAGGTGCGGTCGCAGCCGGCTGGGCGGCGGCCATCTTTCCGTCGAGCAACGCGCGGGCCCGGGCGCCGTCGTCGGTCGCGGCCGCCTTCGCGCCGTTGCCGGCACCGGCCG
>JAKONL010000100.1 GCA_022701965.1 Burkholderiaceae bacterium
CTGCACAGCCAGTCGATCGCGCGGCTGCGCTCGAAGATGCGCAGTCACTGATCCTGCGCTTCGACCGGTCGATCTGCGGTTGCGTGCGGCGGGCCGAGGGCGGTGGGGCGGGCTCCCCGGCGAGGTAAAGGGGGAGCCGAATGCGTAGGACACGAGTCGGGGAGCCCGCCCCGCCTCCCCGAGCCTGGGGTGAAGGCGTGACGGTTTCGGTCGGCGCCACAACGCACTTCAACGAGGGCCGAGGATGGTGGGTGACCCCCGCAGCGAAGTAAAGGAGGAGCCGTAGGCGGGGGACATGAGCGGAGGGGGTCACCCATCGTCCTCGGCCCGCCGCACGCAACCGCAGATCGATCGTTCGACCCGTCGAGGCGCAGGATCAGTGACTGCGCATCTTCGAGCGCAGCCGCGCGATCGACTGGCTGTGCAGCTGGCACACGCGCGACTCGGTCACGCCGAGCACGGCCGCGATCTCCTTCAGGTTCATGTCCTGCTCGTAGTACATGCCCATGATGAAGCGCTCCCGCTCGGGCAGCGTGTCGATCGCGGCGACCAGCGCGGCGCGCAGGCGCTGGTCCTTCAGCACGTTGAGCGGATCGGCCTCCGAATCGGCGACCGACGCGTTGCGCTCCAGGAAGCCCTCGCCGCCGTCGCCGTCGTCGCCGTGATGGCCGCCCATGTCCTCCAGGTAGACCAGCTGCGTGCCGCGCACGCGGCCGAGCAGCGACTGGTAGTCGGCCAGCGGCATGTCGAGCTCGCCGGCGATCTCCGACTCGACCGGCGAGCGGCCCAGGCGGTGCTCCAGGCGATGCACGGCGCGCTCGATCTCCTTCTGGCTCTTGCGCGAACCGCGCGAGAGCCAGTCGCCGTCGCGCAGCTCGTCGAGCATCGCGCCGCGGATGCGCTGCGTCGCGAAGGTCTCGAACTGGACGCCCTGGCTGGCCTCGTAGCGCGACATCGCGTCGGCCAGGCCGATCATGCCGACCTGGATCAGGTCGTCGACCTCCACGTTGGGCGGCAGCTTGGCGATCATGTGATGGGCCAGGCGCTGCACCAGCGGCACGTACTGCTTGATCAGCGCGTCGCGGTCCAGCTGTCCCCGGGGCGTGTACATCTGGTACATCCGTGAAGTGAAGGTGCCTGCATGCATGTCGTGCCTCGCTTCAGACGGCGCACTCGGCCGGCGAGAAATAGAAGTCCATGTCGGGGCCGCGCGGATCGAAGGCCGAGCGCTGCGTCGCGCGCATCGAGGCGCGCACCAGCGCCGCCGCGTCGGGGGTCTGCCAGTCCTCCGGCACGCGCTGGCCGTCGGCCACGCCGCGCAGCACCAGGCGATGGCGGATCAGGGTGTCGATGGCCGGGCCGGTCTTGGCGGCCTCGTCGGTCTTCGACAGGATGGCGTAGCCGGTGCCGGTCGGCTGGAAGGCCGTGGCCACCTCGTCGAGCGTGTCGCCGTGCGCGCCGGCATTGAGCACCAGCACGCGCTTGATCGACGGCAGCGCCAGCAGGGCGAGCAGCTCGTCGCGGCGCGGGTCGCGCGGGGCGATGCCGGCGGTGTCCACCAGCACCATCTTCTTGCCCGCGAGCAGCGCCAGCAATTCGGTCAGCTCGGCCCTGTCGTGCGCCAGGTGGGCGACCACGCCCATGCTGCGGCCGTAGGCGCGCAGGTGCTCGTGGGCGCCGGCGCGGTGCGTGTCGAGCGTGATCAGCCCGACGCTCGAGGCGCCGTGCAGCCGGGCGCACTGTGCGGCGAGCTTGGCGCAGGTGGTGGTCTTGCCCACGCCGGTGGCGCCGATCAGCGCGAAGACGCCGCCTTCGTCGACCATCGGCGGCGTGTCGGTCGACACGCCCAGCATGCATTCGAGCGACAGCATCACCTCGCGCACGGCGGCGGCCGGGTCGGTCTCGCCGGCGAGCGGTTCGAGCAGCGTGCGCGCGAGCGAAGGCGAGTAGCCGGCGCGCACCAGCTTGAGCATCAGGTTGGAATGCAGCGGGTTCTGGCGCGCCTGGCCGAGCCAGGAGAGCGTGTTGAAGCGGTCTTCCATCAGGCGCTTCATGGCGTGCAGTTCGGCCATCACGGTGGCCGCGACGCCGTCGGGAACGGAAGCGGACGGCGCGGTAGATGCCGTGGCCGCAGCGGGCGGCGCTTCCAGCGGAGCCGGCCTCGGCGACGAGCCGGCCGCAGGCACGAAGGACGGCACCGGAGCCTGCACCGGCGCTGCGGCAGCGGGCGCTGCAGGTGTTGCGGGTGTGAAGGGCAGTGCCGCTGCGGGCGCCTTCGCCACGGTCGGCTGCGCGGGAGCGGGGGATGTTTCCTGCTGGCGGCGCAGCATGCGTTCGCGCACGTAGTCCTGGAACGAGAGCGTGCTCATCGCGAGCTGCTCGGTATCGGCGTTCACGCTCTGCTCGGCGGCGGCGGCGGCGGCGGCGGGGGCCAGCAGGGCTGCGGCGGGCTGCGCGGCCGTTGCGGCCTCGAGCGATTCGGACGCCTGCGACAGCGGCAGCGGAAAGTGGGACTGCACGGAAGACTGCGGCGCGGGTTCGTTCATCACCGGCGCCGCATGCGCGGACAGCGCCGCCTCGGTCGACGCCATCACCTCGACGCCGTTGGCCAGCTGCCGGTTCGACAGGATCAGCGTGTCGTCGCCGAACGCGGCGCGTGCCATGGCCAGCGCCTCGCGTGCGGTGGCCGCCTGGAAGCGCTGGATCGGGACGTGCTGTTGCTGTTGCTGCGGGCTGTTCATGCGTTGGCTCCTCGGAGAATCGGGCCGATCCGGATCGTGTGGGTTTCAGGGATTTCGCTGTGCGCCAGCACCTGCAGGCGCGGCGCGGCGCGCTTGAGCAGGCGGGCCAATGAATTGCGGATCGCGTCGGGCACCAGCAGGCAGGCCGGGACGCCGCGCTCTTCCTGCTTGAGTGCCACTTCGGCGGCGGTGCGCGTGAAGACGTCGGCCACGCCCGGGTCGAGCGCGGGCGACTGCGGGTTGCCCAGCGCCTGCATCAGGAGCCGCTCGAAGCCGGGCTCGATGGCGATCACGTCGAGCTCCTTCACCGGGCCGTAGATCTGCTGCACGATGGCCGGCGCCAGCGCGGTGCGCACGCGGCGGGCCAGCTCGACCGGATCGGTGGTCGCGCCCGCATGCTCGGCCAGCGTCTCGACGATGGTGCGGATGTCGCGGATGTTCACCGACTCCTCCAGCAGCAGCTGCAGCACCTTCTGGAAGGTGGCGATCGACACCATCTTGGGCACGACTTCCTCGATCAGCTTGGGCGCCAGCTTGCTCACGTGTTCGACCAGTTGTTGGGTTTCGGTACGGCTGAGCAGGCGGGCTGCCTGCATCTGCATCAAGTGTGACAAGTGGGTGGCCATCACGGTCTCCGAATCAACGACCGTGAAACCGCCCATTTGTGCGGCTTCCTTCTGCCGCTCCTCGATCCAGTGCGCCGGCAGGCCGAAGGCCGGGTCGGTGGTCGGCGTGCCCAGGAGCGGCATCGTGATGCCGCCCGGATTGATCGCCAGGTACATGCCGGGGAAGGCTTCGCCCTCGGCCACCACCACGCCGCGCAGCGTCACGCGATAGCCGCTCGGCTTGAGTTCGAGGTTGTCGCGCACGTGCACCGCCGGCGGCAGGAAGCCGATCTCCTGCGCGAACTTGCGCCGCACGCCCTTGATGCGCGTGAGCAGGTCGCCCTGGCGGCTCTTGTCGACCAGCGCGATCAGCCGGTAGCCGAGTTCCAGCCCGAGCAGGTCGACCGGCTGCAGGTCGTCCCAGGTGGCTTCGGCGTCGGGCGCGGGCGCAGCGCTCGCCGGTGTCGCCTCGACCGGCGCCGGGCGGCGGTGGATGGTCCAGGCGCCGTAGCCCAGCAGCGCCGACATGCCCAGGAACACGACGTGCGGCATGCCCGGCACCAGCCCGAGCATGCCCAGGATGCCGGCGGTCAGTCCCAGCACGCGCGGCGAGGTCAGCAGCTGCTGCACGATCTGCTTGCCCACGTCGTCCTCGCGGCCCACGCGCGAGATCACCATCGCCGCGGCGACCGAGATCAGCAGGCCCGGGATCTGCGCCACCAGCGCGTCGCCCACGGCCAGCAGCACGTAGGTGTCGGCCGCCTTGCCCGGCGACAGGCCGTGCTGCAGCACGCCGATGGTGAAGCCGCCGACGATGCTGATGATGAGGATCAGGATGCCGGCGATGGCGTCGCCGCGCACGAACTTCGAGGCGCCGTCCATCGAGCCGAAGAAGTTCGCCTCTTCCGCCACTTCGAGGCGGCGGCGGCGGGCTTCCTTCTCGTCGATGTTGCCGGAACTCAGGTCGGCGTCGACCGCCATCTGCTTGCCCGGCATCGCATCGAGCGCGAAGCGCGCCGACACCTCGGCGATGCGCTCTGAGCCCTTGGTGACCACCACGAAGTTGATCACCACCAGGATCGCGAACACGATCAGGCCGACCGCGAAGTTGCCGCCGATCAGGAAATGCCCGAAGGCCTCGATCACCGCGCCGGCCGCGCCCGGGCCGGTGTGGCCCTCGAGCAGCACCACGCGGGTCGACGCCACGTTGAGCGACAGGCGCATCAGCGTGGTGAGCAGCAGCACGCTCGGGAACGCCGCGAAGTCCAGCGGCCGCACCATGTAGGCCGCGACCATCATCACCATCAGCGCGACGGCGATGTTGAGCGTGAAGAAGCCGTCGAGCAGCCACGGCGGGATCGGCAGCACCATCAGCGCCAGGATCGCGACCACCAGGAGCGGCGCGGCGGCGCGCTGGAACATGGCGCCGTTGTGGCCGAGCCACTGGCGCGCGGAGGCGATGTTCGGGTTCATGATGGCTGGGGTGCTTTCGCTGCTTTCGCGGCCTTGTTCAGCGGATCGAGTTCGGGCGGCACGTAGGGCTCGGGCTGTTCCTTGGGCATCGGGCCTTCGCCGCGCATCGCGGCCTTCAGGCGGTACACGTAGGCCAGCACCTGCGCGACGGCGGTGTAGAGGCTCGACGGAATCGACTGGTCGAGCTCGGCATGCGCGAACAGGGCGCGCGCGAGCAGCGGCGACTGCAGCACCGGGATCTTGTGTTCGGTGGCGATGTCGCGGATGCGCATGGCCAGCAGGTCGGCACCCTTGGAGATCACCTGCGGCGCGTTCATCGTCTTCTCGTCGTAGCGCAGCGCCACGGCGAAGTGGGTCGGGTTCATCAGGATGAAGTCGGCCCTCGGCACGGCGGTGATGCTGGCGCGCTGCGAGATCTCGCGCGCGGCCCGGCGCTGGCGACCCTTGGTGTGCGGATCGCCGTCGGACTGCTTGTGCTCCTGCTTGACTTCCTCGTGCGACATCTTCAGCT
>JAKONL010000107.1 GCA_022701965.1 Burkholderiaceae bacterium
ACGTCTACCAGGCCTTCCTCGACGAGGCCAAGGCCGGCAACGCGGAGGCCGGCAACATCATCCGGCCGTTGCGCCTGATCATGCCGCTCTACGACGAGGAGATCTATTTCGTCGCCCGCGCCGATTCCCCCCTCAACGCCATCCACGAGATCAAGGACAAGCGCATCGGCGTCGGTCCGATCGGCAGCGGCACGGCGCTGACCTCGCGCACGGTCTACCAGCTGATGTTCGGCGAGCCGCTGCCGCCGGCCAACGCCAGCTACCTGACCAACGAGGAAGCCCTCACCAAGCTCACGGTCGACAAGTCGATCGACGTCGCCATCGTCGTGGCCGGCCAGCCCGCCAAGCTGTTCGCGGACATGAAGCCCGAGGCGCGCAAGTACATCAAGATCCTGAAGTTCGACGAGGCCGCGCCCGAGAGCGCACGGGCGAAGAAGACCTATTTCCCCGTCACCCTGCGCACGCAGAGCTATCCCACCTGGCTCACCGCCGACGTGCCGACCCTGAGCGTGCGCGCCTACCTGGTCACCTACGACTACGGTCTGAACTCGACCGTGGACGGTCTCAACCGCTTCGCCGACTCGCTGTGCACGAACTTCGACAAGCTGCAGGCCAACGGCCATCCCAAGTGGAAGCAGGTGAAGCTCGACCTGCCCCCGCTCGGCCAGGGCTGGCGCTACTACGCGCCGATGGAGCGGCGTCTGCGCAAGTGCATCGCCGCGCGGCAGGTCGCCGATCCGGGCGCGGCGGCCGCGTCGTCGCGGCCGGCGCCCAAGGCGCGCGTCTGTTCCGAGCAGGAAAAGGTGCTGGGCCTCTGCAAGGCCTGAGGACGCGTTCCATGGTGTGAGGCTTGTCCGGGCCCCGGCCGGAGGTCGCTCCTACAAGGCGGGTGGAAGTCGGTCGTTAGTTTTCGTCCGACGGTGGGTTGTCCTGCCGCGTCAGAACGATCCCCACGACCCGCCCCACAAGGATTCCCATGGACGACACAGTTCACCCCGCGACCCTCGCCGCGACGCAGGAGTCGAGCCCGCGCGACGCCACGCTCCCCATCACGCTGCACCTGAACGGCGCGCCGCATCCGACCCGCGTCGCCCCCTGGGTCACGCTGCTCGACCTGCTGCGCGAGGAGGCGCACCTCACCGGCACCAAGAAGGGCTGCGACCACGGCCAGTGCGGCGCCTGCACCGTGCTGCTCGACGGCAAGCGCGTCAACAGCTGCCTCGTCCTGGCGGTGTCCGTGGACGGCGCCGAGGTCAAGACCATCGAGGGCCTGGCCGGCGGCGCCGACGGCTGCGAGCTCGACCCGCTGCAGCAGGCCTTCATGGACCACGACGCCTTCCAGTGCGGCTACTGCACGCCGGGCCAGATCTGTTCGGCGCGCGGTCTGATCACCGAAGGCAAGGCCCGCACGCGCGAGGAGGTGCGCGAGCTCATGAGCGGCAACCTGTGCCGCTGCGGCGCCTACACCAACATCGCCGATGCCGTGATGCACGTGCTCCAGCGCGAGGGAGCCCCGTCATGAACCGCTTCGACTACGCGCAGGCCCACGACGCGTCGGAAGCCGTGCGACTCGGCGGCGCCGTCGGCGCGCGCTTCCTGGCCGGGGGCACCAACCTGGTCGACCTGATGAAGGAGAACGTCGAGCGGCCGGCCTCGGTCATCGACATCCAGCGCCTGCCGTTCGCGGCGATCGAGGAGAACGACGGCGGCGGATTGCGCCTGGGGGCGCTCGCCACCAACGCCGACACGGCCTACGACGCGCGCGTGGCCGAGCGCTATCCGCTGCTGGCCTCCGCCATCCTGGCCGGCGCCAGCCCGCAGTTGCGCAACCGCGCCACCAACGGCGGCAACCTCAACCAGCGCACGCGCTGCTACTACTTCTACGACACCGCCACCGCCTGCAACAAGCGCGAGCCCGGTTCGGGCTGCGGCGCGCTGGGCGGCGTGACGCGCGTCCACGCCATCCTGGGGTCGAGCGAGCAATGCATCGCGACGCATCCTTCCGACATGTGCGTGGCCCTGGCCGCGCTGGAGGCCACGGTGCGCGTCGAGGGGCCGGACGGCGAACGCACCATCCCCTTCGCCGACTACCACCGCCTGCCGGGCGACGATCCGGCGCGCGACAACACGCTGGCACCGGGCGAACTGGTCACCGGCATCGACCTCCCGGCCGAGGGCTTCCCGACCCACCACACCTACCTGAAGCTGCGCGACCGGCTGTCCTATGCCTTCGCGCTGGTGTCGGTGGCCGTGGGATTGAGGATCGGCGACGACGGCCGCATCGAGACCGCGCGCATCGCACTGGGCGGCGTGGCGCACAAGCCCTGGCGCGTGCCGGAGGCCGAGGCGGCGCTGGTGGGCGCCATGCCCTCGCACGAGGCCTTCGCGGGCGCGGCGCAGCGGCTGCTGCAGGGCGCCATCGGCCGCGGCGACAACGAATTCAAGATCGAACTGGCCCGGCGCGCCATCGTGCGCGCGCTCCAGCAGGCGGCCGACGGCACGCCCCAATCCCAAACCGACAAGCGGGTGGCCTGATGAACACGACGACTGCAACTGCGACCGCGACCACGACCGAGCGCCCCGACTCGGGCACCAGCGTGCGCATCGGCGACGCCTTCAACCGCGTCGACGGCCTGGCCAAGGTGACCGGCCGCGCACGCTATGCCGCCGAGTACGCGGCGAGCGACCTCCTCTACGGCTGGGTCGTCTCCAGCGACAT
>JAKONL010000135.1 GCA_022701965.1 Burkholderiaceae bacterium
TCGGACAACTCGCTGGTTCGCATGATCAACCGCATGGTGCTCGACGCGCATCAGGCGCGTGTCTCCGACATCCACATCGAGAGCTACCCCGGCAACGAGAAGATCCGCATCCGCTTCCGCAAGGACGGCCAGCTGCGCACCTACCTAGAGCTGCCGCACAACTACCGCAACGCCATGATCGCCCGCATCAAGATCATGTGCGACCTCGACATCAGCGAGAAGAGGAAGCCCCAGGACGGCAAGATCAACTTCGCGAAGTTCTCGCCGCAGCACAAGATCGAGCTGCGCGTGGCGACGATCCCGACCAACAGCGGCCTCGAGGACGTGGTGATGCGGATCCTGGCCTCGGCCAAGCCGATTCCGCTGGAGAAGCTGGGTCTGTCGCCGCGCAACCTGACGGCGCTCAAGCGATCGGTGGAGCGGCCCTACGGCATGGTGCTGTGCGTCGGCCCGACCGGCTCGGGCAAGACCACCACGCTGCATTCGGCGCTCAGCCACATCAACGTGCCCGAGCGCAAGATCTGGACTGCCGAGGACCCGATCGAAATCACGCAATCGGGCCTGCGCCAGGTGCAGGTCAATCCGCGCATCGACTGGACCTTCGCGCGTGCGCTGCGGGCCTTCCTGCGCGCCGATCCGGACGTGATCATGGTCGGCGAGATCCGCGACGAGGAAACCGCCAAGGTGGCGGTGGAAGCGTCGCTCACCGGCCACCTGGTGCTGTCGACCCTGCATACCAACAGCGCGCCCGAGACCGTGACGCGCCTGCTCGACATGGGCATGGACCCGTTCAACTTCGCCGACTCGCTGCTCGCGATCCTGGCGCAGCGGCTGGTGCGGCGCATCTGCCCGGCCTGCCGCACCAGCCACCCGGCGACGGAGACCGAAGTCGAGGAGCTGCTCGCGGACTACGTCCACGTCTTCGGACCGGACTTCACGACTGCAGAGCGCGACGCGGTGCGCACCGGCTGGATCGAGCGCTACGGCGTCGACGGCGAGCTCCGGATGCACCACAGTCCCGGCTGCGAGCGCTGCGACCAGACCGGCTTCGACGGCCGCGCCGGCCTGCATGAGCTGATGGTGATCTCACGCGAACTGCGCCACCTGATCCAGACCGGAGGACGGGCCGAGGCGCTGCAGGCGACGGCTTTGCGCGAAGGCATGCGCACGCTGCGCCAGGACGGCATCGACAAGGTGCTCGCCGGGCTGACGACGATCGAGGAAGTGCGGGCCACCAGCAACGTATGAGTCCGCGAAACGCTTATGACGGGCTGTTCCCGTTCGACGGGAGAACGGTTTGAAGTCCATCCTCGTGGTGTGCATCGGCAACATCTGCCGCAGTCCGATGGCCCAGGCCATGCTCGCGGCCGCGTTGCCGGGCGTGGAGGTGACGTCTGCCGGCACGGGCGCGGTGATCGGCGCGCCGGCCGATCCGACCGCGCAGGCGCTCATGAACGAGCACGGCCTCGACATCGCCGCCCATCGGGGACGTCTCGTCAGCATGACGATGTGCCAGCAGGCCGATCTGATCCTCACCATGGACGAGGAGCAGCGCCGTTTCATCGAGAAGCGCTATCCGTTCGCGCGCGGCAAGGTGTTCCGCCTCGCCGAAGCCGCGAAGATCGACATTCCGGACCCCTACCGCCGCGGACGTGCGGCGTTCGAGCATGCCCATCGGCTGATCGAAGCCGGTGTGGAATCCTGGGTCGGACGCATCCGGAAGTTCGACTGAGCGCCAGTGGCCGGTCGCCTAGACGGTCGATACGGCCATGGTGCTTGCACGAATGTTGCTTTTCAACATCGACGAGCGTGAAAAAAGAGCACCAAAGTCTTAATTTTCAAGCTCAAATGTGCACAAATGCAGCATGCATCGACTGAGGCACGCGTACATTCGCATCAGTCTTTCATCAGCTTCTCGAACGGATCATTCATGGCATCGACCCAGAAGACGCGCCTCGACTTGAAGATTGCAGCAGCCGCCGCCGTGCGGGAAAGACTGCGGCAAGGTCTGCCGCTCACGGTAGAGCGCTTGAAGTTCCGTCAGGCCGACCAGATCGCCGACAGCGACATCGACGCCTACGTCGGCCTGAACTGGCTCGAATGGCAAGGCGGCGGCCTGCGGCTGACCATCACCGGCAAGAACGTCTGCGCGCAGATGACGGCACCCAGCGCGGTCTGAACCGGCGAAAGGCGCCGGCCAGCCCTCCTTTGCCGGGCGGCCGTCGTCAGCGATTGACGATGATCTGCGCGATCAGGCCCGTCGCGATGGCCGCCAGAGCGAATTCACCGCCGACGCCGATCCACTGGTAACCGCGCGGCGGCGGCTGCAGCTGGTAGGCGCGGTAGTCGTCGACGACATACTGCCGGTTGCGATATTCCGGCGGAAGACGTCCGCCGCGACGCCAGTCGGCGGGACGCGGATAGTAGCCGTTGCGATCGAAATGGCTGCCGGGCCGATCGTCCTGGCGTGCGTCGTAGCGATGGTCGCGGCGGTCGTCGCGTCGATCGTCCCGGCGGTTGTCGTGCCGGTCGTCGCGGCGATCCTGGCGCCAATCGCCTCTCCGGTCGTCGCGCTGGTCGTATCGCGGTCCGCCGGGACCACCGGGACCACGGTCGTCGCCGCGTCCTTGCGCGAAGGCACCACCCGACGCCATGGCCATGCACAGTGCCAGTGTCGCGGCGCCTGCGGTCATCGCCTTTCGGCCGTTGGAAGTCGTCTTGTCGTTCTTCATGTGGAACTCCTTCTGCGTGAATGAGGATGCAGTCTCGGTCCTTCCTGTGTCGCCGACGCCATGCCGAGATGCGCGGCGCGTGAATCCCGTAAGCAATCGTGTCGGAATGCCGAAAAGGTCAGAGCCTCGTCAGTCATGGCACTGCATCGGCAGCAGCGGCGCGCGCCATGCGTTCGCTCTTCCAGTAGACGTCGTCCCCGCCATCGACCCGGTTGAGTACGCGCGCCAGCACGAAGAGGAGATCGCTCAGGCGATTGAGGTACTGGCGGGGTGCCTCGTTGACCTCGCCCGCCGTGCTCGCCAGTCCGAGTGCGACGACGGCCCGCTCCGCCCGTCGCGCCACCGTGCGGTTCACATGGGCCAGCGACGCCGCGCGCGTGCCGGCCGGCAGGATGAACTCGGCCAGCCGTGGCAGCGCGGCGTTGTGCTCGGCCAGCGCGTTGTCGATCTGCAGCAGCGCCTCGGGCTTGAGCAGCGTGAAGCCGGGCATCGAGAGTTCGCCGCCGAGGTTGAAGAGCTGGTGCTGAACGTCGACCAGCAGCTCGCGCACGGTATCGGGCAGCGGTTCGCACAGCAGCACGCCGAGGTTCGAGTTGAGTTCGTCGACGTCGCCCATCGCATGCACGCGAAGGTGGTCTTTCGGCACACGGGTGTTGTCGCCGAGGCCGGTGGTGCCGTCGTCGCCGGTGCGGGTGGCGATCTGCGTGAGTCGGTTGGCCATGATGGGTTGCCTTCGTGGTAAGTGGGGATGCACGGATCGGTGCGCTTCATACAATGGTAGACCTGCGCAGGAGACCATCCGATGAATGCACCGACCGACCTTTCCCACGTCTTGCCCCACATCACCGCACCGCGCGAGACACCGGACGCCTTGATCGACAAGCTCAAGGCGCGTTTCGGCGAGCGGTGCTCGACGGCGCTCTCGGTGCGTACGCAGCACGGACGCGACGAGTCGTCGTTCGAGGCGCCGCCACCTTCGGCCGTGGTCTTCGCCGAGAGCACGCAGGACGTGGCGGACGCCGTGCGCCTGGCGGGCGACCATGACGTGCCGGTGATCCCGTTCGGCGTCGGCTCGTCGCTCGAAGGCCACCTGCTGGCGGTGCAGGGCGGCATCAGCGTCGACGTCTCGCGCATGAATCGCGTACTGTCGATCGATGCCGACGACCTGACCGTGACGGTGCAGCCCGGCGTGACGCGCAAGCAGCTCAACGACGAACTCAAGAGCACCGGTCTGTTCTTCCCGATCGACCCCGGCGCGGATGCCTCCATCGGCGGCATGACCGCCACGCGCGCGAGCGGTACGAACGCGGTGCGCTACGGCACCATGCGCGAGAACGTGCTGGCGCTCGAGGTGGTGACGGCCGCCGGCCAGACCCTGCGCACCGGTACGCGCGCGCGCAAGTCCTCGGCCGGCTACGACCTCACGCGGCTGATGGTCGGCAGCGAGGGCACGCTGGGCGTGATCACCGAGATCACGCTGCGCATCTATCCGCTGCCCGAGGCGGTGTCGGCGGCCATCTGCTCGTTCCCCAGCATCGAGGCCGCGGTGCGCACGACGATCGAGATCATCCAGCTGGGCGTACCGATCGCGCGCGTCGAGCTGATCGACGTGAACACGGTGCGCATGGTGAACGCCTACGCCAAGCTCGGCCTGCGCGAAGAGCCGATGCTGCTGATGGAATTCCACGGCTCGCCCGCCGGCGTGAAAGAGCAGGCCGAGACCGTGCAGGAGCTCGCCAGCGGCCATGGCGGCAACGCCTTCGAGTGGGCCAGCACGCCCGAGGAACGCACCCGCCTCTGGGCAGCGCGCCACAACAGCTATTTCGCGGCAATCCAGTCGCGGCCCGGTTGCCGTGCGATCTCGACCGACACCTGCGTGCCGATCTCGCGCCTGGCCGACTGCCTGCTGGCGTCGGTCGCCGAGGTCGACGCGAGCGGCATCCCCTACTTTCTCGTCGGCCACGTGGGCGACGGGAATTTCCACTTCGGCTATCTGATCGATCCCAACGACGCCGATGAACGCGCCCGCGCCGAGGTGCTGAACCACGCGCTGGTTTCACGTGCCATCGAGATGGACGGCACCTGCAGCGGCGAGCACGGCATCGGGCTGCACAAGATGGACTTCCTGGTGACCGAAGCCGGCGCCGGTGCGGTGGACATGATGCGCACCATCAAGCAGGCGCTCGATCCGAAGAACATCATGAATCCGGGAAAGATCTTCAGGAACTGACGCCGCCCTGGCGGATGCGCTCGATCAGGCCATTGAGCGCCTCGATCGAGCCGAAGTGGATGGCCAGCTCGCCGCTTTCCACCATGCCGCCGCCACGCTGCTTCTTGCGCTTCTTGACGCGCACCTCGACGGCTGCCATCAGGAGGTCGGCGAGTTCGTCCTCGACGCGCACCATGTCGCGCGACTTTTCTTCCGCACCCTTGGCTTTCGCGACGGTCGACGGATCGAAGTCGGCGGCGAGCTTCTTCACCAGCGCCTCGGTTTCGCGCACCGACAGCGTCTTCGCCACGATCTGCGTCGCCGCGGAGACCTGCGCACCCCGGTCGAGCGCGAGCAGCGCCCGCGCATGGCCCATGTCGACGTCGCCCGCCATCAGCATCGCCTGCACCGGCTCCGCGAGATTCAGCAGGCGAAGCAGGTTGCTCGCGGCGCTGCGCGACCGTCCGACGGCCTGCGCCGCGGCCTCGTGCGTGAGCCCGAATTCGGCCACCAGCCGGTTCAGGCCCTGCGCTTCCTCGAGCGGATTGAGGTCTTCGCGCTGGATGTTCTCGATGAGCGACATCGCCGCCGCAGCCTCGTCGGCCACGTCGCGCACCAGCACCGGCACCCGGTCGAGCCCGGCCAGCTTCGCCGCGCGGAAGCGCCGCTCGCCAGCGATGATCTCGAATTCGGCATTCTTTGCCGCGGCTGCGTCGGCTCCGAGCCGGCGCACCAGGATCGGCTGCATGATCCCCTGCGCCCTGATGCTTTCGGCCAGCTCGTAGAGCGCGCCCTCGTCCATCCGGGTGCGCGGCTGGTAGGCGCCGGCGACCATGCGGTCGAGCTCGAGTTCGGTGGGATTGGACGGCGCGGCGCCCTCGTCGGCTGCGACGGTATCGGCGCTGCTGAAATTCGGCCCGAGCAGGGCTTCGAGGCCGCGGCCGAGGCCCTTGGGTTTCTTGGTGGCCATGGCGGTCATTCTGGAGTGGATTGCGTGGTGGCGAAGGCGGCGACGTCGAAGCGGACGAATTCGTCCAGCAGCGCACGGCCCGCGGGCCAGTCGCCGAGGCCGGATTCGCCGTTCAGGTGGCCGCCCTTGCCGCCGAGATGACTGCCGTCGTCGCGGCTCGCATCGACGAAGCGCGCGCCCCAGTCGGCGGCCATCGCACGGGAGCGGGCGGCGTCACAGTAGGGGTCGTCGGCCGCGGCGACGAGCAGCGACGGAAACGGCAGTCGCTGGCGCACGATCGGCGCCCAGCCGGGAATCATCTGGCGCAGGTCGTCGCGCTCCGAATCGCCAGGTGCCACGAGAAACGCGGCGCGCACCTTGCCCGTGTTGCGCGAGTGCGCGGCCCAGGCAGCGACCAGGATGCAGCCGAGGCTGTGGGCGACGAGCACGACCGGCGTCTTCGCGGCGACGACTTCTTCTTCGAGCCGCGCCGACCAGTCGCCGCGCAGCGGACGAAGCCAGTCGTGCTGCTCGACGCGCCGATCGCCGTACTTGGCTTCCCAGCGGCTCTGCCAGTGCGACGTGTCGCTGTTCTGCCAGCCAGGGAGGATGAGGAATGTGGGTTCAGGCGTCATCGGCGTCTTCCCTTTCCGCCGCAACCGGCGCTGGTATTGCAGTCGCATCGGCCGCACTGGTTTCGTTTGCCGCATTGGCCGGCGGCATCTTTTCCACCAGTTCCTTGGCGAATGCGATGAAGGCCTGGCTGCCGCGCGCCGACGGGTCGAAGATCACGCCGGGCAGTCCGTAGCTGGGCGCTTCGGCCAGCCGCACGTTGCGCGGTATCACGGTGTCGAACACCTTGTCGCCGAAATGCCCCTTGAGCTGCTCGCTGACCTGCTGCTGCAGCGTGATGCGCGGATCGAACATCACGCGCAGCAGGCCGACGATCTGCAGGTTCTTGTTGAGGTTCGCATGCACTTGCTTGATGGTGTTGACCAAGTCGGTCAGGCCTTCCAGGGCGAAGTACTCGCACTGCATCGGCACGATCACGCCATGCGCCGCGCACAGGCCGTTGAGCGTGAGCAGGCTCAGGCTCGGCGGGCAGTCGATGAGGATGAAGTCGTACTGTGCGCCGACCCCGGCCAGTGCGGTGCGCAGGCGTTTCTCGCGACGATCCAGCGCGACCATCTCGACTTCGGCGCCCGCGAGTTCGCGGTTGGCACCCAGCACGTCGTAACCGCCCTTCTCCGACGCCACTCGCGCTTCGGCCACGGTCGCCGATTCGAGCAACACGTCGTACACCGTCAGCTCCAGCTGGCGCTTGTCGATGCCCGAACCCATCGTCGCGTTGCCCTGCGGATCGAGGTCGATCATCAGCACACGCTGCCCCACCTTTGCGAGGCCCGCGGCCAGATTGACGGTGGCCGTGGTCTTTCCGACCCCACCCTTCTGGTTCGCGATGCAGAAAATCTTTGCCATGAGGTCTGTCTTTTTCCGTTTCTTCTGTCTGTCTATCGCGAGGCCGCGAGCTTGATGCCGAAGCCGATCAGGAATATGCCCGCCACTTTTTCCAGGCCTGCGGCGATACGGGGATTGGCACGCAGGCGTTCGGCGAGGAAATGCGTGAGCAACGTGGCGGCGAGGCCGTAGAGGAAGGTCAGCGTCGCGATGGTCGCGGCCATGACGGCGAAGGTGCGGAACCCCTGATGCCGAGCCGGATCGACGAACAGCGGAAAGAAGGCCATGTAGAACACGATCGCCTTCGGGTTGAGCAGCGTGATGAACAGGGTCTGGCGGAAGTAGTCGCGCGGGCGGAAGTTCAGGATGGGCGCATCGCCGGGCCTGGCGCGCAGCATCTTCAGACCGAGCCATGCGAGATAGCCGGCACCGATCCATTGCACCGCCTTGAAGGCTGCCGGATAGGCGGCTAGCATCGCCGCGACGCCAGCGACTGCCATCCACATCAGCACTTGGTCGCCGGCGATCAGGCCCATCGTTGCCGCCAGACCGCCGCGAATGCCGCCCTTCCCCGTCGACGTCACCAGCGCCAGATTGCCAGGGCCTGGAATGGCCAGAAACAGGACGATGGCTGCAACGAATGCGCCGTAATCAGCGATGCCGAACATGGGACTGCCTGGAATGAAAGAGCGTGGAGTCTAAGCCACGCCTTCGGCAGTGCAGATTTCAGGTGGTCACCGGACCGGCCCTGCGAGCCCAGACGATGCAGCGGTCGGCATCGAGGCCGGGCACCTTGAGATGTTCCACGTGAAACACATCGACGCCATTTTTTAGAATCGCGAGTTGCTGCAAGTCGGCCAGCTCCGTTTCGGGCAGCTTGCCTTTCATAGCCAGCCAGACGCCGTCATCGCTCAGAAGTCTGAACGAACCCTGATAGAAATCCGCGAGCGAGGCAAAGGCACGGCAACTGACGATGTCGTACGAACCGGCCAGCAATTCCACCCGCCGATGCAGACCGCGCAGGTTCGGCATTTTGAGTTCCACCGCAACCTGCTGGACGAATGCGGCCTTCTTGGCAACGGCATCG
>JAKONL010000166.1 GCA_022701965.1 Burkholderiaceae bacterium
GCTTCGGGGGCGGTGGCGGCAACGGCGGCGGCGCGCGCTCCGGCGGCATGCGTCCGTCGCGCGGCTCGCAGGCATCGCGCGACCCGTTCTTCGAGAAGCCCTACGAGGCGCCGGCCCGCGAGGCCGAGCCCGCGTGGGAAGCTTCCGCCAAGGCCGCGCCCGCACGCGGCATCTCGAACAACATCAAGTCCAAGCGCAAGGTCGCGGCGCTGTTCAAGGCCTCGGCTTCGGCGTCGACGGCCGACTGACCCTGTTGCGGTGCCCGCTGACGCGCTCGCCCGCGTCGCGCGGCAACGCCAGCACATCGACCAGCGCCAGCAGGGCCATCGCCGCGACCAGGCCGAAGGCGATCCGGAAATCCGCGATGCCGGGTGCGCCGGCGTGCCCCGCGAAAAGCGCGGCGACCTGCAGCGCGACCGCCCCGAACGCGATGCCCAGCCCCGCGGCCAGCTGCTGGACCATGCTCGCCAGGGTCGTCGCGCCGCTGGTCTGCGCCGGTGTCGTGTCGCAGAAGGTCAGCGTGTTGAACGCGGTGAACTGGATCGAGCGGCAGACGCCGCCGAAGACCATGGCCGCGACGATCAGCCCGACCGGCGTCTGCGGCGACAGCAGCGCGCAGGCCACAAAGCCGAGCGACACCAGCACGCCGTTGAGCAGCAGCGTGCCGCGAAACCCCAGCCGGCGCATCACGAAGCTCGTCGCCGGCTTGATGCCCAGGTTGCCCGCGAACAGCGCCAGCATCAGGAAGCCCGACGTCACCATCCCGAAACCGAAGGCGAGCTGGAACATCAGCGGCAGCAGGAACGGTGCACTGCCGATCGCGATGCGGAACAGCGAGCCGCCGACCATCGAGATGCGGAAGGTCCGCACGCCGAACACCGAAAGGTCGACCAGCGGATGCGCGGTGCGCCGCAGGTGCCGGAGCGCGAAGGCAAGCATGCCGGCACCGCCGGTCAGCAGCGCGGCGACACGCCACCGGTCCACCGGACCGTGGGCGATCGAATCCAGTCCGTAGATCAGCGCGGCGAGACCAACGCCGCTGGCGACGAAGCCGGTCCAGTCGAACGGGCGCCGGCCGCCGGGCGTGCCGTCGATCCAGCGCCAGGCGAAGAACATCGCCACCAGCCCCAGCGGCACGTTCAGGAAGAAGATCCAGTGCCAGCTCCAGGTCGAGGCGATCCAGCCGCCCAGCGGCGGACCGAGCACCGGCGCCGCCAGCCCGGGCCAGGTGATGGTCGCGATCGCCTTGACCAGGTCGGCCTTGGACGTGCTGCGCAGCACCACCAGACGCCCGACCGGCACCATCAGCGCGCCACCCATGCCCTGCAGGACGCGCGCGCCGACGAACGCCGGCAGGCTCTGCGCGAGCCCGCAGGCCACCGAGGCGAGCGTGAAGACCGCGATGGCGGCGGTGAACACGTTGCGCGGGCCGAAGCGGTCGGCGACCCAGCCGCTGACCGGGATGAACACCGCCAGCGCCAGCAGGTAGGCGCTGATGCCGGTCGACAGCGCCACGGGTGCGACGTCGAAGCTGCGCGCCATCGCAGGGACCGCCGTGCCGATCACGGTCGCGTCGAGGTTCTCCATGAAGAACGCGGCGGCGACGAGGAAGGCGATCCAGCGGCCGTTGGGCGCCATGGCGGCGTCGCCCGACGCCGACGGGCTCACCCCGGGGCCTGGGCCTGCTCGCATCGCACGTCGATGTGTTCGATGTCGTCGAGCGTCGCGCCGATGCGCGCGGCGCTCAGGCAACCGCCCCAGACGCAGCCGGTGTCGGTGGAGACGACGGCGCCGTTCGCGATCCAGCCCAGCGTCGACCAGTGGCCGAACGCGATGGTGGCATCGGCCGTGCGACGCCCCGGCACCTCGAACCACGGCATGAAGCCCGCGGGCGGCGCATCGGCGCTGTCCTTGGTGTCGAAATCCATCAGACCGTCGGCGGTACAGAAGCGCAGCCGGGTCAGGCCGTTGACGATGGCGCGCAGCCGGGCGTGGCCCGCGAGCGCGTCGTCCCAGCGCGCAGGTTCGTTGCCGTACATCCCGCGCACGAATTCGCCCAGCAGCGGACCGCGCAGCACGCTCTCCACTTCCGCGGCGAGCACCAGCACCTGGGCGACGCTCCATTGCGGCAGCACGCCCGCGTGCACCATCAGCAGATCGCGGCCGCCGACGACCTGGTGCAGCGCCATGTGCTGGTGGCGCAGCCACTCGAGCATCGGTTCGCGGTCGGATGCGTCGAGGATGCCGTCGAGCGTGTCCTTGCGGCCGGACTTGCGCGCGCCGTGGGCCACGCCCAGCAGGTGCAGGTCGTGGTTGCCCAGCAGGCTGCGCGCCGACGCGCCGAGCTGCTGCACGCGCCGCAGCACGCCGGCCGAATCGGGGCCGCGGTTGACGAGGTCGCCGAGCAGCACCAGGTCGTCGCGGCTGGGGGAGAAGTCGATGCGTTCGAGCAGGCGACCCAGGGCCTCGTCGCAGCCTTGCACGTCGCCGATCATGTAGAGTGCCATTCCCCCATTCTCTTCCTCGTTCATGGATGTTCTTCTGCTGGCGTTGCTGACCACGCTCAACGCGTTGTTCGCGATGTCCGAAATGGCGCTCTCCACCAGCCGGCGCGCCCGGCTCGCGGCGCACGCCGAAACGGGGGATGCCGGCGCGGCCGCGGCGCTGAAACTGATGGAGGATCCGACGCAGTTCCTCTCCAGCGTGCAGATCGGCATCACCTCGATCGGCATGCTGAGCGGCATCGTCGGCGAGGCGGCGTTCGCGGCACCGCTGGCGACGTGGATGGAGGGCCTGGGGCTGGGCGCCGGCACGGCGAGCGTCGTTTCCACCGCCGTCGTGGTGACCTGCATCACTTTCTTCACGATCATCTTCGGCGAGCTGGTGCCCAAGCGCATCGGCCAGCTGTACCCCGAACGCGTGGCGCGTTTCGTGTCGCGCCCGATGCGCGGGCTCGCGACGGCGGCCAAGCCGTTCGTGCTGCTGCTCTCGGGCGCCACGGCGACCATCCTCAAGCTGCTGCGCATCGATTCGACGGCCGCGCGCGTCGTGACCGAAGAGGAGATCTCGGCGAGCCTGGAGGAGGGCGTGGACGCCGGCGTGATCGAGATGCACGAGCACCAGATGGTGCGCAACGTCTTCCACCTGGACGATCGCCGCCTGAGTTCTCTGATGATCCCGCGTGCCGACATCGAGTGGCTGGATGCGTCCGACACGGTCAGGTCCAGCCTGCAGAAAGTGGCCGACGCCGGCGCGCTGAACCTCGTGCACTCGTGGTATCCGGTCTGCCGGAATTCGCTCGACGACGTCGTCGGCGTGATCAGCGTCGCGCACCTGCTGCGGCTCGGTCAGCAGCACGAGGGCCCGATCGAGCGCGTGGCGCAGCCGGCGTCGTTCGTGCCGGAGACGCTGACCGGCATGGAGCTGCTCGAGCAGTTCCGCATCCGGGCCGGGCGACTGGTGTTCGTGGTCGACGAGTACGGCGTGGTGCAGGGTCTCATGACGCCGCGCGACCTGCTCGAAGCCATCACCGGCGAGCTGCAGCCCAACCTCACGACCAACGCCTGGGCCGTGCTGCGCGCGGACGGCGCCTGGGAGCTCGACGGCCTGATGCCGGTGTCCGAACTGCGGGCGCGCCTGGCCATCCGCGAGCTGCCGGAAGAGGAACGCGGCCGCTACAACACCGTGGCCGGCCTGATGATGGCCGTGTCGGGCCAACTGCCGGAAGTCGGCGAGCGCATCGAATGCGCGGGCTGGGTCTTCGAGGTGATCGCGCTGGACGGCCGGCGGATCGACCGGGTGGTCGCGCATCCGGGCGCTGTATCGACCTGACAACGGTGTGTATTTTCGGTTGCGTCGACGATGCACCAAACTAGAATGCGAATCCTTCTCATTAAAGAAAAGATGAATTCGCATGAAGCTGGGTGCTGCAAGAGGATGGTCGCGGGTATCGCTGGCGGTGGGTTGCATGTCGCTGCAGGCGACGTTGCCGGTCTGGGCACAGACGACGACATCCGGTGCGAGCACGTTGCCCGAGATCCGCGTCGACGCCGGCGCGGCGCCTGAAACTGCGACGTCGCCGGTCATCGGCTACCGTGCGAGGAACGCGCTCAGCGCCACCAAGACCGACACCCCGCTGTCCGAGACGCCGCAATCGGTCACGATCGTCACGCGCGAGCAGATGGTCGACCAGGGCGCGATCAACGTGCAGGACGCGCTCGGCTACGCGGCCGGCGTCCGTCCGGACGCCTACGGCCTGGATTCGCGGACCGATTCGGTGCGCATCCGCGGCAGCAATCCCGACGTCTACCTCGACGGCCTGCGGCAGGCCTACGGCTACTACACCAGCACCACGCGCACCGAGCCCTACATGCTGGAGCGCATCGAGGTGCTGCGCGGGCCGTCGGGCATGCTGTTCGGCTCGGGCACCGTCGCGGGCATCGTCAACCTGACCAGCAAGCGGCCGCTGCTGGAGACCCAGCGCGAGGTCGGCGTGCAGTTCGGCAGCTTCGGGCGCAAGCAGGTCCAGGCCGACCTCACCGGCGCGCTCAGCGCGGATGGCGACTGGTCGTACCGGCTCATCGCGCTGCAGCGCAAGTCGGACACGCAGGTCGACTACGTGAACGACGACCGCAGCCTGCTCGCGCCGTCGCTGACCTGGCGGCCGAGCGCGGCGACGTCCCTCACGCTGCAGGCGCTCTGGCAGAAGGACAAGAGCGGCAGTTCCAACCAGTTCTTCCCGTGGGAAGGCGCCTTGCTGCCGAACCCCAACGGGCGGCTGCCGACGCGCCGCTTCATCGGCGAGCCGGGCGACCGCTACGACAGCGAACGCAAGAGCGTCGGCTGGCTCTTCGAGCACAAGTTCGACGACACCTGGACCTTGCGCCAGAACTTCCGCATCGCGCACAACGAGAACGACAGCCTCTACCGCTACGCCGACGCGTTCTCGGTGCCCGGCGGCTGGATCGCCGATCCGGTGGGCAAGCGTCTCCTCGGGCGCTACACCGGCAGCTCGCTCACGCAGACGCGCCTCGCCGCGCTGGACAACCATGTCGAGGGCCGCTTCACGACCGGCGAGCTCAGGCACACGCTGCTCGTCGGCGCCGATTTCTCGAACCAGCGCGAAGACACCGCCACCGGCTACGACTACGACACCATCGACGCCTATGCGCCGGTCTACGGCGCGGGCATCGACCCCGAGCGCAGCGCCTTGCCCCGCACCCGGCAGCGCAACGCCGGCATCTACCTGCAGGACCAGATCCGGTGGAACAACTGGATCCTGCTGGCCGGCCTGCGCCACGACCGCGCGACGTCGGCCGTGGCCGGCAGCGCCGACGCCCGGGACAGTGCCACCACGCAGCGCTACGGCCTGATGTACGCGCTGCCCTCGGGCTGGTCGCCGTACGTGAGCTACGCCGAATCGTTCACGCCGCAGGCGCCGCGGATCGGGCAGAGTTTCCGTCCATTGCGCGGCGAGCAATGGGAGGTCGGCGTCAAGTACGAACCGAAGGAGCGGGCGGTGGCCTTCAACGCGGCGGTCTACGACCTGCGCGAGAAGAACCAGATCGCGTCCCTCACGCCGATCACCTTCAGCCAGCTCGGCCGGACCAAGACCAAGGGCCTCGAGCTCGAAGCCAAGGGCTCGCTCGGCCGCGATCTGGACATCGTCGCCAACTACACCTACACCGACGTCGACGCGCAGATCGAAGGCCTGCCGAAGAACCAGGCGAGCGTCTGGGCGCGCTACCGCTTCGCCGTCGCCGGCCTCAATGGTTTCTCGGCCGGCGCCGGCCTGCGGATGCTGGGCTCCTTCAGCGACCGGTCGTCGGGAACCGGTCCGCGCGTGCCGGGCATGGCGCTGGTCGACCTGGTGCTCGCCTACGAGACGGCGCAATGGCGCTATGCGCTCAACATCAACAACGCGACCGACAAGACCTATGTGAGCACCTGCCTGGCGCGCGGCGACTGCTGGTACGGCGCACGCCGCAACGTGGTCGCCAGCGCCACCTACCGCTTCTGACGCCGACCGCAAGCCGAAAAAGAACCACGATGAACAGCCGAAAGATCAAGACCTGGGCCTGGGTCCACAAGTGGAGCAGCCTGGTCTGCACCGTCTTCATGCTGCTGCTGTGCCTGACCGGCCTGCCGCTGATCTTCCACCACGAGATCGGGCACCTGCTGGGCACCGATGTCGAGTCGCCGGCGATGCCCGCCGACACCCCGCGCGCCAGCCTCGACCGCGTGCTGGAAGTGGCCAAGGCCAAGCATCCGGAGCGGGTCGTGCAGTTCGTCTCGCGCTCGGAGGACGACGACAACCTGTGGTTCGTCACGCTCACGCCGACGCCCGCGCCGACGGACGACTTCAAGTCGGTGGTCGTCGACGCGCGCACGGCCGAGGTGCTCGGCCAGCCGAAGTTCGACGAGGGCTTCATGTACGTGATGTTCAAGCTGCACGTCGACCTGTTCGCCGGGCTGCCGGGCAAGCTGTTCCTCGGTTTCATGGGGCTGCTGCTGCTGGTGGCCATCGTCTCGGGCGTGGTGCTGTACGCGCCCTTCATGCGCAAGCTCGAGTTCGGCACCGTGCGCCACGACAAGCGCGCGCGCGTCAAGTGGCTCGACCTGCACAACCTGCTGGGCATCGTCACGCTGGTCTGGGCCTTCGTGGTCGGCGGCACCGGCATGATCAACACCTGGGCCGACCTGGTGATCAAGTACTGGCAGCACGACCAGCTGAGCGTGCTGCTCACGCCCTACGCCGGCCAGCCGACGGTGCCGGTGGCCGAGCGCGGGTCGGTGCAGCGCTCGCTCGAAGTGGCAGAGGCGCGCGCGCCGGGTATGAAGGTGTCGTTCATCGCGTTTCCGGGCACGTCGTTCTCCAGCCCGCACCACAACACCGTGTTCCTGCGCGGCAGCGAACCCTTCACGTCGAAGCTGCTGCAGCCGGTGCTCGTCGACGCCAAGACCGCCGAGGTCACCGCGGCGCCCAAGCTGCCCTGGTACCTGACGGCGCTGCTGGTCTCGCAGCCGCTGCACTTCGGCGACTACGGCGGCATGCCGATGCAGATCCTCTGGGCCCTGCTCGACATCGCGACCATCGTCGTGCTGGGCAGCGGGCTGTACCTGTGGCTCAAGCGCGGCAGGAGCGTGCCGCATGCGACCGAACAGAAGGCCAAGCCCGCGCCCCATCCCTCGCGCGGCGCGGAACCCGCCCCGGCGATGAAGGCCGGCGCGTGAAGCCGCGCCACGCCTTCCGCAGGCTCTGGGGCTGGCCGATCGCGCTCGGCCTGCTGACCGCCGTGGGCCTGGTGTCGGCGCTGTTCAGCGACGGCGGCGCGGGTGACATGCTCGCCTGGCTCACGCTGGGCATCCCGGTGGCGGTCGGCCTCTGGTTCTGGCTGCGGCCGGCCCGGTCCTGACGCCCGGGTCGCCCGGGCCGCCCGGGTCGGCTACTCGACCTTGACGTTCGCGGCCTTGATCACCTGGGCCCACTTGTCGACCTCGGCCTTCTGGAAAGCCGCGATCTGCGTGGTCGTGAGGTCCGACGGCTCCATCCCGAAGCCCTTCATCTTCTCCTGCATCTCCGGCGTCGCGAGGATCGTGCGGATCTCCTTGTGCAGCCGGTCGACGATCGGCGCGGGCGTGCCGGCCGGCACGAAGATCGCCTGCCAGGACTGGACGTCGAAGTCCGTCAGCCCGGCGATGCCCGACTCGGCGATCGTCGGCACGTTGGGCATCGAGCCGATGCGCTTGGCGGACGTCACCGCGATCGCGCGCAGCTTGCCGCTCTGGATGTGCGGACCGGCCACGACGGTGGTGTCGAACATCATGTCGACCTGCCCGCCGATCACGTCCTGGATCGCCGGGCCGCTGCCCTTGTACGGCACGTGGGTGAACTTCACGCCCGACTTGTAGGCCAGCAGTTCGAGCGCCAGGTGCTGCGAGGTGCCGGTACCCGCCGACGCCGACGAGAGGCCTCCCGGCTTCGCCTTGCTTGCATCCAGCACGTCCTTGAGCGTCTTGTACGGGCTCGCCTGGTTGACCACCAGCACCACCGGGTTGGTGCCGATCAGCGTGACCGGTGCGAACGACTTGATCGGGTCGTAGCCGATCTTCGGATACAGGCTCACGTTGATGGCGTGCGAGCTGATCGTGCCGCCGAGCAGCGTGTAGCCGTCCGGCGCGGCGCGCGACGCGGCCTCGGAACCGACGCTGCCGCCGGCACCCGCGCGGTTGTCGACGATCACCGAGGTGCCCAGCACCGTGCCGAGCTTCTGGCTGATGAGCCGCCCCAGCACGTCGGTCGTGCCGCCGGCCGGGAACGGCACCAGGTAGGTCACGGCCTTGCCGGTGGGCCAGGTGGCCTGCGCGAAGGCGGGGAGGGCGGCGGCGGCGAAGGAAGCGGCGGCGGTCTGGATGAGGGTGCGGCGTTGCATGGGGATGTCTCCTGGGGTTCTGTGAAATGAGTGGCGGCCGGCGCGGACCGCTCAAGGCATGTACTGCCCGCCGTTGACTTCGAGGATCTGCCCCGTGACGTAGCCCGACAGTTGCTCCGAGGCCAGGTACAGGAACGCGCCCGCACACTCGTCGGGCTCGCCGATCCGCGCCATCGGAATGCCCGCGCGCATGGATTCGAGCATCGCCGGCGTCGAGAAGCGGTCGTGGAACGGCGTCTGGATCACGCCTGGCGCGACCGCGTTGACGCGGATGCGGTCCGGCGCCAGTTCCTTGGCCAGGCCGCGCGTCGCGGTGCTCACGAATCCTTTGGCGCCGGCGTACAGGTAGGCGCCCGGGCCGCCGCCGTTGCGCGCTGCCACCGACGTCACGTTGATGATGCTGCCGCCCTTGCCGCGCGAGCGCATCGGCACGACCACCTCGCGGCAGAACGCCAGCACCGAGCGCGCGTTGATCTGCAGCACGTCGTCGAAGAGCGCGTCGTCGAACTCCGCGATCGGCACGCGCTTGACCAGGCTGCCGGCGTTGTTGACCAGGATGTCGATGTGGCCCAGCCGTTCGTGCGCCTCGCGCACGATGCGCACGATCGCCGCGTTGTCGCGCACGTCGCCCTGCACCGCGAAGGCTTCGCCACCGGCCGCGACGATGGTTTCCACCACTTTCTGAGCCTCGGCCGCCGACCGGTTGTAGTGCACCGCCACGCGCACGCCGCGCGCACCGAAGGCGATGGCGGCCGCGGCGCCGATGCCGGTGCTGGCACCGGTGATGAGTGCGGTCTGGCCCTTCAGATCTTCCATGTCGTCTCCTTGGTTCGTTGGCAGGGATTCAGGTCACCGGTGCCGGGTTGAACAGCACCAGCGCGTTGTGCAGCTTCCACTGCTCGGCCCAGGTCTTCTTTCGTCCGCTCGCCACGTCGAGCATCAGCCGGAACAGCTCCCAGCCCATGTCCTCGATGGTGGCCTCGCCGTCGGCGATGCGGCCCGCGTTCACGTCCATCAGGTCGTGCCAGCGGCGCGCGAGATCGCTGCGCGTCGCGACCTTGATGACCGGCACCTCGGCCAGGCCGTAGGGCGTGCCGCGCCCGGTCGTGAATACATGCAGGTTGATGCCCGCGGCCAGCTGCAGCGTGCCGCAGATGAAGTCGCTCGCCGGCGTGGCCGCATACACCAGGCCGCGCTCGATGCCGCGGTCGCGCAGGCTCTGGCCGGGCGAGATCACGCCGGAGATCGGCGCGCTGCCGCTCTTGACGATCGAGCCCATCGCCTTCTCGACGATGTTCGACAGTCCGCCCTTCTTGTTGCCCGGCGTGGTGTTCGCGCTGCGGTCGACGCGGCCCTTGTCGAGGTAGGCGTCGTACCAGGCCATCTCCCTGATCATGTCCTCGGCGACGGCCGGCGTGCTCGCGCGCGAGGTCAGCTGGTCGATGCCGTCGCGCACCTCGGTCACTTCCGAGAACATCACGGTCGCGCCGGCGCGCACCAGCAGATCGGTGCAGAAACCCACCGCCGGGTTGGCCGTGACGCCGGAGAACGCGTCGCTGCCGCCGCACTGCACGCCCACCACCAGTTCGCTGGCGGGCACCGTCTCGCGCTGCCGGGCGTTCAGGCGTTCGAGGTGTTCCTCGGCCTGGCGCAGGATCGATTCGATCATCGACATGAAGCCGACATGCGCGTCGTCCTGCAGGCAGACCACGTCGAGCTTCGGACTCGCGCTGTCGCCGATGTCGGCCACGTTGCGCTCGTCGACCAGCGGGATGCTGCCCGGCGGCAGCAGGCGCTCGGGCTGCAGCTTCTCGCAGCCCAGGCTGATCACCATCACCTCGCCGCCGAAGTTCGGGTTCAGCGTGATGTTGCGCAGCGTGCGGATCGGGATGACCGCGTCGGGCGCGTCGATGGCGACGCCGCAGCCGTAGCTGTGCGACAGGCCCACCACGTCGTCGACGTTCGGGTACTTCGGCAGCAGCTCGGCCTTGATGCGCTGCACCGCGAAGTCGACCACGCCGGCCACGCACTGCACGGTCTGCGTGATGGCCAGGATGTTGCGCGAGCCGACCGAGCCGTCGAGGTTGCGATAGCCCTCGAAGGTGTAGCCGTCGAGCGGCGGCAGCTCGGGTGCCCGCACCGTGGCGATCGGCAGGCCCTCGAGCGAGCGCGCCTCGGGCATCTGCAGCAGGCGCTCGTGCACCCAGCTGCCCGCGGGAATCGGCTTGAGCGCGTAGCCGATCGGCACGTCGTAGCGCCGCACGATGCCGCCTTCGGGAATGTCTTCGAGCGCCACCTTGTGCGCCTGCGGCACCTTGTCGACCAGCACGAGGCCGGAGGCGAGCACGGTGCCCGCGGGCAGCCCGCCGTCGTTGGCGACGATCGCGACGTTGTCGGCCGCGTGCATGCGGATGGTGAGGGGAGGGTTGGTCATCATGGGAAATCTACGATCTCGACCCAGTTCGGGTTCTTGCCGGCGGGAAAGCGCACAGGCGTTCCGGGGATACCGGTCGACGGATCGATCGGATGCAGCGACACGCTGTTCGAGTCCTGCCCCGCCGCCACCAGGAAGCGGCCGGTGCCGTCGACGGCGAAGCCGCGCGGCGTCTTCTCGGTCGGCACCTGGCCGAGCGGCGTCAGCTGGCCGGTGGTGCCGTCGACGCGGAAGCTCGACAGCGTGCTGGACGTGCGCTCCGAGGCGTAGAGCGTGCGCCCGTCGGGCGACAGGTGCAGGTCGGCGCCCCAGGGCTTGCCGGTGAAGCCCTCCGGCAGCGTGGTGGTGCGCTGCACCTCGCGCAGCGTGCCGAGCGAAGCGTCATAGGCCATCACGTGCAGCGCCGCGTCGAGCTCGTCGACGACATACATGTGGCGCTGCGACCTGTCCCAGACGAAGTGCCGCGGGCCGGATGGGGCGCCGGACCGTGCCGGCTCGACCGGGGTCAGCGCGGGCGTGTGGTCCTCGAGTCGGCCGGTCGTCGCATCGAAGCGCCAGGCGCGGAGGTGGTCGCCGCCCAGGCTGGTGGCGAAGACGTGGCGGTTGCCCGCATCGGCATGGATCGCGTGCGCGTTGGGCGCGGTCGCGACCAGCTGCTGCACCGCACCCACGGTGCCGTCGGCGGCGATGCCGTTGACGGTGATCTTGTGGCCGCCGTAGGAGGCCGCGAACAGCCAGCGCCCGGTGGCGTCGGTGTCGATGTGGGCCATGCTGTCGGCCAGCGCCGCCTCGCCGAGCCTGCGCAGCTTGCCGCTGGCCGGATCGATCGCGAGGCTGACGACGCGAAACGGCTGCGAGCGCAGCGCCACGTAGAGCACGCGCCGGTCCGGCGAGACCGCCATCGGCATCGCCATGCCGCCGAGCGGCACGGTCTCGACGCTCGCGAGGCTGGAGGCGGCGCGGTCGAGCGCGTAGACCGAGACGTCGGCGCTGTCCGCGTTGGAGACGTAGACCCAGGTCGCCGCGGCGGCCGGCGCGACCGCCGCGAGCGCCGTGGTCGCCGCGAGGGCGAGCGCCGCGCTGCGCAGCCTCATCGCACGACCATGAACATGCTCGGCAGCCAGGTCGAGAACGCCGGCACGAAGGTCACCAGGCCGAGCGCGAAGATCAGCGCGCCGTAGAACGGCCAGATCGTGCGCATCACCGTGCCCACCGACACCCCGCCGATCGCGCAGCCGACGAACTGCGTCGTGCCCACCGGCGGCGTGTTCAGGCCGAGCGCGCAGTTGATCAGCAGCACGATGCCGAACTGCACCGAGGTCATGCCGTACTGCTGCGCGATCGGCAGGAAGATCGGCGTGCACAGCAGGATGGTCGCGGCCATGTCCAGGAAGGTGCCCAGCACGAACAGGATCACGTTGATCATCAGGAAGATCAGCCACGGCGTGCTGGTGATCTGCGAGAGCATCTGCCCGGTGAGCTCGGCCACGCCGTAGAGGCTGATGAGATAGCCGAAGGTGCTGGAGATCCCGATCAGGAGCAGGATCACGCCGGTGGTGCGCACCGCCTTCGCGGCCGCCTTGATGAAGTGCTCCCACTTCAGCGTGCGGTACAGGAAGACGGTCAGCGCCAGCGCGTAGAGCACGGCCACCGCGGCCGATTCGGTCGCCGTGAAGATGCCCGAGAGGATGCCGCCCAGGATCAGCACCACGATGAACAGGCCCGGCAGCGCCGCCGCGAACGAGCGCGCGACGATCGCCCAGCCGGGGAAGGTGCCGGCCGGATAGCCGCGCTTCACGGCCACGAGATAGGCCGCCGCGAGGTTGCTGATCGTGAGGATGGCCGCCGGCAGCAGCGCCGCGAGGATCAGCGCCGCGATCGACACCTTGCCGCCGGCCGCGAGCGAATAGATGATCAGGTTGTGGCTGGTCGGCATCAGGGCGCCGACGAGCGCCGCGTGGGTCGTCACGTTGACCGCGTAGTCGGCGTGATAGCCCTCCTTCTTCATCATCGGGATCATCACGGCGCCCATCGCCGAGACGTCCGCCACCGGCGAACCCGAAACGCCGCCGAACAGCGTGCAGGCCACCACGTTCGACATGCCCAGGCCGCCGCGCACGTGGCCGATCAGGTCGCGCGCGAAGTTGACGATGCGGTCGGCGATGCCGCCGTAGAGCATGAGCTCGCCGGCGAAGATGAAGAACGGGATCGCCAGGAACGAGAAGATGCCCATGCCGGAGGTCATCTGCTGGAAGCCGACCGCCAGCGGCAGGCCTTCGTAGGCCAGCGTGGCGAGCGCCGAGAGGCCGATGGAGAACGCGACGGGCACGCCCAGCAGCAGGAAGAGCGTGAACGACACGCACAGGATGAGAAGCGGGACGGTCATTTGTATTTTCCAGAAACACCGCGGAACCGGCTTTGCCGGGCTGCTGGTGTTGCCCCCTGCAAGGGGGTTGGCGGAGCGACACGAAGTGCGCGAAGACTGGGGGTGTGCATATCTATCCCCAGGCGGGTTCCACTTCGCGGCCGCGGGCCAGGGCGATGATGTGTTCGATCGAGAACATGACGATCAGCACGCCGGCGATGGTCGCCGGCACGTACTTCCAGCCTTCGGAGATCCACAGCGTCGGCAGGCGATAGTCCCATACCGACTCGGCCAGCAGGGCGCAGTTCCAGGCCATCGCGGCGCCGAACACCATCACCAGGAGGTGGATCAGGTATTCCATCTTCAGGCGCAGCCAGTCGGGCGCGAGCACCAGGAACGATTCGAGGCCGATGTGGCCCGCGTCGCGCACGCCGACGGCGACGCCGAACATCGTCACGTAGAGCACCAGGAGCAGCGCCAGGCTCTCGGCCCAGGTGGGCGTGTTGTTGAGGACATAGCGGCCGAACACCTGCCAGGTCACGGCGCAGATCACTGCGACGAGGCCGACGATGCCCAGCCACATGCAGACGCGCGCGAGCGTCCTGCAGAGGCGGGTGTACATGGGACGGGTTCCGGTGCGGTTACTTGGTGTCCTGGACGCGCTTGACCAGGTCCTTCAGGCGCGCGTCGGTGATGAACTTGTCGTACACCGGCTTCATGGCCGCCTGGAACGGGGCCTTGTCGATGTCGATAATCTCGGCGCCGCCGGCCTTCACGGTGGCGAGCGACTTCACCTCGCGCTCCTCCCACTGCTTGCGCATGTAGGGCACCGATTCCTTGGCGGCCTGGCGGATCCAGCCCTGCTCCTCGGGCGAGAGCTTGTCCCAGACGCGCTTGGAGAACAGCAGCATCTCCGGCGCCATCGAGTGTTCGGTCTTGGTGTAGTACTTGGCGACCTCGAAGGCGCGCGCGCTCTCGTAGGTCGGATAGTTGTTCTCGGCGGCGTCGATCAGGCCGGTCTTCAGGCCCGTGTAGACCTCGCCCATGGGCATCGGCGTGGCGTTGGCGCCCATCGCCTCGATCATCGATACCCAGAGGTCCGACTGCTGCACGCGGACCTTCAGGCCCTTCATGTCGGCGAAATTGCGCACCGCGCGCTTGGCCGTGAACATGGAGCGGGCGCCGCTGTCGTAGTAGGCCAGGCCCACGAAGCCCTGCTTCTCGCACGACTTCAGGATCTCCTCGCCGACCGGGCCGTCGAGCACCTTGTGCAGGTGGTCGACCGAGCGGAACAGGAACGGCAGCGTCGGCACCTGCGTCTCGGCGCAGATGTTGTTCATCGGCGCGATGTTCACGCGCACCATCGACAGGGCGCCGATCTTGGTCTGCTCGATGGTGTCCTTCTCCTGGCCGAGCGAGCTGTTGTTGAACACCTTGATGGTGTGCTTGCCGCCCGAGAGCGCCTTGAGCCGCTCGCTCATGAACTTCACGGCGGTGACGGTCGGGTAGTCGTCCGGATGGATGTCGGCCGAGCGGAATTCGGTCGCGCCGGCGCTGGATGCCGCGAGGCCTCCAAGGGCGGCGGTAGCGGCACAGGTGATGGCGAGGAGGGTGCGTTGGAGCTTCATGGGTCGTCTCGGTTTGTCGGTCTTGGATATCAGAAATTGCAGGCCGCCTCGGGCAGCCCCCGCACTCCGGGGCGAAGGGCGAAAAGGCCGCCGGCGAGCGGCTGGTCGGAGAGGTCGCCGCCCGGGCGGATCGAGGTCACGAAGAGCGTGTCGAGCCCCGCACCGCCGAAGGCGCACATCGCGGGCTTCTTCACCGGCACGGCGAGCGAGCGGTCGAGCCGGCCGTCGGGCGTGAAGCGGTGCACCAGACCGGCGTCGTTGCCGCAGATCCAGTAGCAGCCGTCGGCATCGACGGCGGCACCGTCGGGCCGCCCGGGCAGGGGCGCCATGTCGACGAACAGGCGGCGGCCGTGCGGCGTGCCGGTGTCGATGTCGTAGTCGAAGGCCCAGATCTTCTGGACCGAGGGGTGCGAATCCGACAGGTACATCGTGCGGCCGTCGGGGCTGAAGCCCAGGCCGTTGGGCACGACCATCGCGGCGAGCTCGAGCCGCAACGCCACCTCGGCATGCACGTCGGCCTGGTAGCGGTAGAGCCGGCCGACATCGCTGCCCGCGGCCATGTCCATCAGCATCGTGCCGGCCCAGAAGCGGCCCTGCCGGTCGCAGCGGCCGTCGTTGAAGCGCATGCCCGGCGCGGCGTGCGGCGCGCGGGTCAGCGGCGTGGCGGCGAGCGTGCCGTCGTCGCGCGTGGCGATCGCGAACAGGCCGCTTTCCATGCCGGCGATCCACTGCCCCGGCCGGCCGGCGCGCGGTGCGACGCAGGCGAGCATCTCGTCGCCGGTCCATGTCGTGTGAGCGCCGGTCGCGGGCGTCCAGCGGTGGAGCTGCCTGGCCGGAATGTCGACCCAGTAGAGCGCCTGCTCGGCTTCCAGCCAGACCGGGCTCTCGCCGGTCGCGTTGCGCGCATCGAGGACGAGTTCGGCCTGCATGGTCGGCTCGCTCAGGCGAACGGGCCCTGGGCGGTGAAGCCGCCGCCCTGGTAGACCGCGTTCGGGTCGTCCGCAGCCACCGGCGGCTGCGCCTCGATCTCGTCGCGGAACACCTCCGAAGTGTCCTGCGGCACGAAGCCCAGGTGCGCGGCCTGCGCGTTGTCCCACCAGACGTCTCGGTTGGCCGACATGCCGTAGACGATCGTGTGCTTCACGTCCGGCGTGAACAGCGACTTCTCGATCAGCGTCGTCAGGTCGCGGTAGCTCAGCCAGGTGCTCATCATCCGGCGGTTGTGCGGCTTGGGGAACGAGGAGCCGATGCGGATGCTGACGGTCTCGATGCCGTAACGGTCGAAATAGAACTGCGCCATGTCCTCGCCGAAGGACTTCGACAGGCCGTAGTAGCCGTCGGGGCGCTTGCGCACCCCGGCGTCGATCTCCTCGTCCTGCCTGTAGAAGCCGATCACGTGGTTCGAGCTCGCGAACACGATGCGCTTCGCACCATGGCGACGGGCGGCCTCGTAGACGTGGAACACGCCGCGGATGTTGCCTTCGAGCACTTCCTCGAACGGCCGCTCCACCGAGACGCCGCCCAGGTGGACGATGGCGTCGCAGCCCTCGACCAGCGCGTCGACGGCGGCCTTGTCGGAAAGATCGCAGACCACGACCTCCTCGTGCGGGCCGGTCGCCGGAGCCATCGGCGCGATGTCCGAGAGCCGGATCACGTCGGCGAACGGTGCGAGACGCTCGCGCAGTTCCTTGCCGAGGCCGCCGGCCGCGCCGGTCAGCAGCAGGCGAGGCAGTTTGCGCGCGTCGATGGAGGTGGCGGTCGGATCGCTCATCGGTGTCTCGTCTCTCGATAGTTATCTGTTGTCGTACAACTTCGCTGACGATTATCATCAGCCGATGGCCCGCCTGTCAACAGAAGTTCCCTCCATGTCCGACGCTCCGGACATCTCTTCGAGTTCCTATGCGGAGCGGCCCAGGCAGAAGGGGCGCGGCCTGGCGCACAAGCTGGTCGACGATTTCGGCGCCCGCATCCGCGACGGCATGCTGCGCCCGGGCGACAAGCTGCCGACCGAGTCGGAAATCATGCAGGCCTTCGGCGTGAGCCGCACCGTGGTGCGCGAGGCGCTGTCGAAGCTGCAGGCCGCCGGGCTGGTGGAGACGCATCACGGCGTCGGGACCTTCGTGATGCAGCAGCGAGCGAGCGGCGTCTTCAGGCTGGACGCGGGCGACATCGCGACCTCGGTCGACGTGCTGGCGGTGCTGGAGCTGCGCATCAGCCTGGAAACCGAATCCGCCGGGCTGGCCGCAAGCCGACGCACCGAGGAGCAGCTGCAGGCGATGCGCACGGCGCTCGACGACTTCGAGCGCAACGTCGGCGTGGCCGGCGACACCGTGGCGCCGGACTTCCGCTTCCACCTGCAGATCGCGCAGTCCACCGGCAACCCGTACTTCGCGGACATCATGAGCCACCTGGGCACGACGATCATCCCGCGCACCCGGATTAGTGCGCTGCGCAACCAGGAGCGCGGCGGCAGCTACCTGAGCCGCGTGAACCGCGAGCACGAGGAGATCTACGCGGCCATCGCGCGCCGCGATGCCGAATCGGCACGCGCGGCGATGCGCATCCACCTGACCAACAGCCGCGAGCGGCTGCGCGCGGCGCAGGAGGCGGCACGGGTCGCGGGCGACACACCCGCCGCGGCGACCTCGAAGAACTGATCGGTACCGATTCGACTGGACAGGTCATTCCTTGAGTTGTACGATGACTGACCACTGAAATCGTTCATGCGATTTCATGTGGGTTGTCGCCGGCCTCGTCGCCGGCCCCATCAAGGAGACATTACATGCCGACCCGCCGCCGCCTCACCGCCACCTGTTCCGCCGCGCTGCTCATGGCGCTGACCGCCCTTCCGATGGCGGCGTCCGCCCAGGCGGACTGGCCGTCCAAGCCGATCAAGCTCATCGTGCCGTACCCGCCGGGCGGGTCGTCCGACATCATCGCCCGCGCGCTCAGCGTGCCGCTGGCCGCAGCGCTCAAGCAGACCGTGCTGGTGGAGAACCGCCCGGGTGCCAACGGCAACCTCGGCGCCGACTTCGTCGCCAAGTCCGCGCCCGACGGCTACAACATCCTGCTGTGCGACGTGGGTGCGCTGGCGATCAGCCCGTCGGTTTACACCAAGCTGGCCTTCGACCCGTCCAAGGACCTGCGCGGCGTCGCGATGCTCGCGTATTCGCCGCACCTGCTGGTGGTGCACCCGTCGGTCAAGGCGAACAACCTCAAGGAGCTCGTCGCGCTCTCGAAGACCAGCGACCTGAATTTCGCCGTGACGGCCACCGGCAGCGCGGCCCACCTCGCCGGCGTCGCGCTCGAGCGCGCCAGCGGCGCCAAGTGGACCTACGTGCCCTACAAGGGCGGCGTGCAGGCCGTGCAGGACACGGTCGCCGGCCAGACCCAGGTGCTGATGAACGGCATGCTCGCGACGCTGCCGCAGGTGCAGGGCGGCAAGCTCAAGGTGCTGGGCGTCTCGAAGGCCACGCGCATGCCGCTGCTCGGCGACGTGCCGACCATCGCCGAGCAGGGCGTGCCCGGCTATGAGTCGGGCACCTGGCAGGGCGTGAAGGTCTCGCGCGGCACGCCCGACGCGATCGTCGCCCGGCTCAACAGGGAGCTGGTCACCATCATCCGCTCCGCCGACGTCCGTGCCCGCCTCACCGGCCAGGGCGCCGAGGTCGTGACCATGTCGCCCGCCGAAGAGGAGCAGTTCTTCAACAAGGAGCGCGCGCGCTGGGCCGCCGTCGTGAAGCAGGCCGACATCCGCCTCGACTGATCCCGCCCGCCTTCGTTCCTCCCTCGTCCGATTTCCTCGTTCATCCATCACCCCAGACGTTCGCCATGAATCCGCAAGAACTCAAATCCATCATGGGCTCCGGCCTGCTGTCGTTCCCGCTCACCGACTTCCACGCCAACGGCGACTTCAACAAGCAGGGCTACGAGAAGCGCCTCGAATGGCTTGCGCCGTACGGCGCGAGCGCGCTGTTCGCCGCGGGCGGCACCGGCGAATTCTTCTCGCTGACCGGCGACGAGTACCCGGGCATCATCCAGACCGCGGTCGACACCTGCCGCGGCGTGGTGCCGATCATCGCGGGCGCCGGCGGCCCGACGCGCTTCGCCATCCAGTGCGCGCAGGCGGCCGAGAAGGCCGGCGCGCACGGCATCCTGCTGCTGCCGCACTACCTCACCGAAGCCGGCCAGGAAGGCCTGGCGGCGCATGTCGAGGCGGTCTGCAAGAGCGTGAAGTTCGGCGTCATCGTCTACAACCGCGCCAGCAGCCGCCTCAAGCCCGAGACGCTGGCCGGACTGGCCGAACGCAATCCGAACCTGGTCGGCTTCAAGGACGGCGTCGGCGACATCGAGGCGATGGTCGCGATCTACCAGCGCATGGGCGACCGCTTCGCCTACCTCGGCGGACTGCCCACGGCCGAGGTCTACGCCGCCGCCTACAAGGCGCTGGGCACCCCCGTGTACTCGTCGGCGGTCTTCAACTTCATCCCGAAGACGGCCATCGATTTCTACGAAGCCGTACGCACCGACGACCTCGACACGCAGCATCGCCTCCTGAAGAACTTCTTCATGCCGTACCTCGACATCCGCAACAGGACGCAGGGCTACGCGGTGAGCATCGTGAAGGCCGGTGCGAAGATCGTCGGGCACGACGCCGGGCCGGTGCGTGCGCCGCTGACCGACCTGAAGCCCGACGAGATGGAAGCGCTGAAGGCGCTGATCGACAAGCTGGGTCCGCAGTAGATTCGCCTGCCTCCGGGCAGTCGAGAGTTCATCGACAACAACGAGACAACGAGAGACAAGACATGATCAAGAAATTCATCCTCATCGCAGCGGCTACCGTCGCTTTCACCGTTGTCGGCGGCTGCAGCCACATGCCGCGCCAGGCCGACGCGACGGCGCCCGCCGCCGTCGCCGCCGCGGCAGAGAAGCTGCGCATCGCGATGATCGACCCCACGCCGGCCGCGCTGAACGAGGTGGTCGCCGAGGAACTCAGCTACGGCCATTCGGGCGGCAAGGTCGACACCAAGGCCAGCTTCATCAGCGACCTGATGGACGGCAAATCCGACTTCGTCACGCTGGTCATCACCGACCAGACGATCCGCATCGTCGACGGCGTCGCCATCGTGCGCCACACTCTGACTGCCGACACCAACGACTCGGGCAAGCCGGGCAAGGTCAGCATCAAGATCCTCGGCGTCTGGCAGCAGCAGGGCGGCACCTGGAAGCTGCTCGCGCGGCAGGCCGTGCGTCCGCCGGTCTGATTCAACTTCAACACAAGGTTTTCCACACATGCAGCAACACGACAACCTCATCGGCGGCGAATGGACCCGGGGCAATGCCTACAGCCCGAACCTGAACCCGTCGAACCTGGCCGACACCATCGCGGAGTACACGCAGGGCGACGCGGGCCACGTCGATGCGGCCGTGGCGGCGGCGACGGCGGCGTTTCCGGCCTGGTCGACCAGCGGCATCCAGATGCGCAGCGACGCGCTCGACAAGATCGGCAACGAGATCCTCGCGCGCAAGGAAGAACTCGGCACGCTGCTCGCCCGCGAAGAAGGCAAGACCAAGCCCGAAGGCATCGGCGAAGTCATGCGCGCCGGCCAGATCTTCAAGTTCTTCGCCGGCGAATGCCTGCGGCTGTCGGGCGAGACGATTCCGTCGGTGCGCCCGAACATCGGCGTGGAGATCACGCGCGAGCCTGTCGGCGTCGTCGGCCTGATCACGCCGTGGAACTTCCCGATCGCGATTCCGGCCTGGAAGATCGCACCGGCACTGGCCTTCGGCAACTGCGTGGTGCTCAAGCCCGCCGACCTGGTGCCCGGCAGCGCCTGGGCGCTGGCCGAGATCATCAGCCGCTCGGGCATCCCGCCGGGCGTGTTCAACCTGGTGATGGGCCGCGGCAGCGTGATCGGCGATGCGCTGGTGAACCATCCGGGCATCCACGCGATCAGCTTCACCGGCTCGGTCGGCGTGGGCAGCCGCATCGCGGTGCAGTGCGCGACGAACCACAAGAAGGTCCAGCTGGAGATGGGCGGCAAGAACCCGCAGGTCGTGCTCGACGACGCCGACCTCGCGCAGGCGGTCGAGCTCAGCGCGCAGAGCGCGTTCTACGCGACCGGCCAGCGCTGCACGGCATCGAGCCGCTTCATCGTGACCGACGGCATCTACCCGAAGTACATCGAGGCGCTGCAGGCACGCATGGCGAAGATCAAGGTCGGCGACGCGCTGACCGCCGGCACCGACGTCGGCCCGGTCTCCAGCCAGAGCCAGCTCGACCAGGACCTGAGCTACATCGAGATCGGCCGCGGCGAAGGTGCGACGCTCGCCGCCGGCGGCCAGCGCCTGAAGCTCGACACCGACGGCTTCTACATGGCGCCGGCGCTGTTCGTCGACAGCGCAAAGACGATGCGCATCAACCGCGAGGAGATCTTCGGCCCGGTCGCCAGCGTCATCCGCGTGAAGGACTACGAGGAAGCGCTGGCCACGGCCAACGACACCGACTTCGGTCTGTCCGCCGGCATCGCGACGACCAGCCTCAAGTACGCGACGCACTTCAAGCGCCACAGCCAGGCCGGCATGGTGATGGTCAACCTGCCGACCGCGGGTGTCGACTATCACGTGCCGTTCGGCGGTCGCAAGGGCAGCAGCTACGGGCCGCGTGAACAGGGCAAGTACGCGCAGGAATTCTTCACGGTGGTGAAGACCGCGTACACGCTGGCCTAGTACCTGGCCTCGCCCCCAGGCTTGCCCTGCATCAGGCAGGGACGCGTTTTGCGTGGCTGGCGCGCTGCGTGAACGCGCGCGCGATGAGCTCGAACACCAGTTCGCTCGCCAGCGCCAGCGCGGCGGCTGGCAGGGCGCCGGCCAGAAGCAACTGCCGGTCGTTGAGCGCGAGGCCGGTTACGATGCGCTCGCCGAAACCGCCCGCACCGATGAAGGCGGCGATGGTCGCGGTGCCGATGGCGATGGCCGTGGCAGTGCGCACGCCGGCCAGGAGCGTCGGCAGCGCCAGCGGCAGCATCACGTGGCGCAGGTTCTGCGCCGATGTCATGCCCAGCGCCGTGCCGGCCTGCCGCACGCCGGCGGGCACTTCGGCCAGGCCGGTCACGGTGTTGCGCATGATCGGCAGCAGCGAGTAGAGCGTCAGCGCGATCAGCGCCGGCAGCGTACCGATGGCGCCGAGCCACGAGATCAGCACGGCCAGGAGCGCCAGCGACGGCACCGTCTGCATCAGGCCGGCGATGCCCAGCACCACCGCGCTGGTCCGCGCATGCGAGGCCACCAGCACCGCGATCGGCACGCCGATCAAGATGGCCAGCCCGACCGACACCGCCACCAGGAACAGATGCTGGCGGGCGAGCCGGCCGAGGTCCGAGCCGAACAGCTTGGCCGCGAAGCCGCGCGACGCATCGGCCGCCGTGCCGCCGGCGAGGAAGTCGCGCGCGATCGTGTCGAAGGCCACGCCCTGCAGTTCGGCGCGCGCGTTCATCGCGATCATGGCGCGCTCGTCGATGCGGCCTTCGAGCTTCTGCAGCGCCGCCCAGGCCTGGGGTGCGCGCGCCGGCACGTCGAGGCGGTAGAGCACCACCGCGTCGTAGCGCGGGAAGTAGGCGCGGTCGTCCTCGAGCACGCGCAGGCCGAGGTGGTCGATCTTGGCGTCGGTGGTGTAGATGTCGATGACGTCGATCTGCTTCGCGGCGACGGCGTCGTAGGCCAGGCCGTGGTCGAGGCCGGTCGGCTTCTGCGTGAAGCCGTAGCGCGCCGCGAGGCCCTGCCAGCCGTCGCCGCGGCCGATGAACTCGTTCGACAGGCCGAGCCGGAGTTCCGGATGGCGCGCGAGGTCCGACAGCGTGCGGATCTGCAGCCGGTCGGCATCGGCCGCGCGCATCGCGAGCGCATAGCCGTCGTTGAAACCCAGCGGGATCGCCACACCCAGGCCCAGCGGTGCGAGCGCGGCGTTCATCGCCTCGCGCGTCATCGTCGACGTGCCCGGCGTGGCCGCGTCCTTGAGGATCTCCAGCGCGATGGTGCCGGTGTATTCGGCATACAGGTCGATGTCGCCCGACCGCAGCGCGCCGTAGACGATGGCCGTGTTGCCCAGGCCCTGGCGCACGACCGGCGGTTTCTTCAGCTGCGGCGCTGCGGTCTGCGCCAGCACCTCCGCGAGGATGTACGACTCGGTGAAGCGCTTCGAACCGATGCGCAGTTCGGCGGCATCGGCCGGCGCCTTCTGGGCGAACACCGTGCCCATCGTCGCCATCAGCAGCAACAGCATCGCCAGCAACGCCGCGATGCCGCCCGACCATCGCGATGCGGCGAGCTTCGGAGTCTTGGGACGCAGCGGGGTGATGGGTGGCGTGGGCATCGCGAAAGTCTATGCGCCGCGTTGCCCGAGAGCAGCGGATTCACGCAGCTTTCCTACAGCCCTGCGTGCGACGCACCGATGCGTCCCGTGCAGCGTCGCACCGACACTCGGCGCTCTG
>JAKONL010000237.1 GCA_022701965.1 Burkholderiaceae bacterium
GGGCCGTGTTCTTCTTCTACCCGGCCGACTTCACCTTCGTCTGCCCGACCGAACTCGGCGACGTCGCCGACCATTACGAGTCGTTCCAGAAGATGGGCGTCGAGATCTACTCGGTGTCGACCGACACGCACTTCACGCACAAGGCCTGGCACGATTCGTCGGAGACCATCGGCAAGATCACCTACACGATGATCGGCGACCCGACCGGCACCATCACGCGCAACTTCGAAGTGATGCGCGAATCCGAAGGTCTGGCCGACCGCGGAACCTTCATCGTTGATCCGCAAGGCGTGATCCAGGCGATCGAGATCACCGCCGAAGGCATCGGCCGCGATGCCAGCGACCTGGTCCGCAAGGTCAAGGCCGCCCAGTACGTCGCCGCCCATCCGGGCGAAGTCTGCCCGGCCAAGTGGAACGAAGGCGCCGAGACGCTCAAGCCGTCGTTCGACCTCGTCGGCAAGATCTAAGCACGCCGTCGCGCCCCGAGCCCGGGCGATCTCGTCCGGGCTTTTTTGTTTCCAACCCATTCGATACGAACCTCATCCAGGGAAGTCACATGCTCGACGCCGGCACCAAAGCACAACTCAAAAGCTATCTCGAACGCATCTCGCAGCCGATCGAGATCGTCGCTTCGCTTGACGACACCAAGGCGTCGAGCGACGTCCTCGCGCTACTGAAGGACGTGGCGGAATCGTCGAGCCTCGTGAAGCTCACGGAAAGCCGTGACGACATCTTCCGCAAGCCCTCGTTCTCGATCAATCGGCCGAACGAGAACCACGGCCCGCGCTTCGCCGGCCTGCCCATGGGCCACGAGTTCACCTCTCTGATCCTCGCGCTTCTCCAGGTCGGCGGCTATCCGCCAAAGGTCGACCAGGCCGTGATCGACCAGATCCGCGCGCTCGACGGCGACTTCGAGTTCGAGATCTACGTCTCGCTGACCTGCCACAACTGCCCCGACGTGGTGCAGGCGCTCAACGTGATGGCCGTGCAGAACCCGCGGATCAAGGCCACGATGATCGAGGGCGGCACCTTCCAGGACGAGATCAAGGAACGCCAGATCATGGCCGTCCCGACGGTGTTCCTGAACGGCACCGAGTTCGGCCAGGGCCGCATGAGCCTGGAGGAGATCCTCGCCAAGATCGACACCGGCGGTGTCGAGCGCGAAGCGAAGAAGATCGACCAGAAGGCCCCGTTCGACGTGCTGATCGTCGGCGGCGGTCCGGCCGGCGCCGCCGCGGCGGTGTACTCAGCGCGCAAGGGCATCCGCACGGGCGTGGCTTCGGAGCGTTTCGGCGGCCAGGTGCTCGACACGCTGGGCATCGAGAACTTCATCTCCATCAAGGAGACCGAGGGACCGAGGTTCGCGATCGCGCTGGAAGAGCACGTGCGTCACTACGACGTTGACATCATGAACCTGCAGCGCGCCTCGGCACTGGTCCCGGGCGCCGAGTACATCGAGGTCAAGCTGGAGAGCGGGGCGTCGATCAGGAGCCGCACCGTGATCGTCTCGACCGGCGCGCGCTGGAGGAACGTCAACGTTCCCGGCGAACAGGAATACAAGAACAAGGGCGTGGCGTACTGCCCGCACTGCGACGGTCCGCTCTTCAAGGGCAAGCGCGTCGCGGTGATCGGCGGCGGCAATTCGGGTGTCGAGGCGGCGATCGACTTGGCGGGGCTCGTCGGCCACGTGACGCTGATCGAGTTCGACAAGCAGCTGCGTGCCGACGCCGTGCTGCAGCGCAAGCTGCACAGCCTGCCCAACGTCACCGTGCACCTGAACGCGCAGACTACCGAGATCACCGGCGACGGCCAGAAGGTCAACGGCCTGGTCTACAAGGACCGGGTCGGCGGCGAGAGCGTCGCGGTGCCGCTGGAAGGCGTGTTCGTGCAGATCGGCCTGGTGCCCAATACCGACTGGCTCAAGGGCACGGTCGCGCTGTCGAAGCACGGGGAGATCGAGGTCGACGCGCGCGGCCAGACCTCGGTGCCCGGCGTGTTCGCGGCCGGCGACGCGACGACGGTGCCGTTCAAGCAGATCATCATCGCGGCCGGCGACGGCGCGAAGGCGGCGCTGGGTGCGTTCGATCACCTGATCCGTACCCCGGCGCCGGCCGAGGTCGAAGCGAAGCAGGAAGCGCTCGTCGCCGCCTGAGTTGCAGGGTGGCGCTGCGCATTTCCTGCGCAAGGCGCCGCAGAGCCGGCTTTGCCGGGCTGCCAGCGCCGCCCCCGCCCGGGGGAAGGCGAAGGCGACATGCAGTGCGCCGCAGCCCGGGGGCGAGCCTCAGTACGTGAGGCGCTGCGGCTGCAGCTCCTGCAGGATGGTCGTCGCGATCTCCTCGATCGACTTGGTGGTCGTCGACAGCCACCGGATGCCGGCGCGCCGCATCATGGCCTCGGCCTCGCTGACCTCGTTGCGGCAGTTCGCCAGGCTCGCATAGCGCGAGTCGGGCCGGCGTTCGTTGCGGATCTCGCTGAGGCGCTCGGGCAGGATGGTCAGGCCGAAGATCTTCTTGCGATGCGGCAGCAGCGCCGGCGGCAGCTGGCGGCGGTCGAAATCCTCCGGGATCAGCGGGTAGTTCGCCGCCTTCAGTCCGTGCTGCATCGCCAGGTAGAGCGATGTCGGCGTCTTGCCGCTGCGGCTCACGCCCACCAGGATCACGTCGGCGCCCGCGAGGTCGCGGTTGCTCTGGCCGTCGTCGTGCGCCAGGCTGAAATCGATCGCCGCGATGCGCGCGTTGTATTCCTTGCTCTTGCTGACATCGCTGAAGCGGCCGATGCGGTGGTTCGACTTCATCGCCAGCTCGATCTCCAGCGGCCGCACGAAGGTTCCGAACATGTCCAGCAGCATGCCCTTGCAGCCGGTCTCGATGACTTCCAGCACCTCCATGTTGGCCAGCGTGGTGAAGACGATCGGGCGCTGGCCTTCGACTTCGGCCGTGTGGTTGATCTGCCGCACGGCCTGGTGGGCCTTGTCGACCGTGTCCGTGAAGGGCAGGCGGATGTGGCGCGGCTTGATCTCGAACTGCGCCAGCACGGCGTTGCCGAAGGTCTCCGCGGTGATGCCGGTGCCGTCGGAGACGAAGAAAACGGAACGAATGGTCATTTGGGACGCCTTTGTCTTAGGCGCGAAAAGCGGTCCCGCACCTACAATTCGGCACATTATCGGGAATTCGGACTGCTCCTAAGCGGTCTTCGTCCCGCATCCGAATCCCACCCATCCCATCTCATGCCCGCTGCCCGCGCACCCAGAGCAACGACAACGATCGTGCCGTGCGGCCCGCATGAGACACCGTTTTCAACTTCTGGAGCTTTCCCATGTCTGCACTTTTCGAAGCGACCGCCCTGGTCGTGCCGTTTGAACAATTGAGGATGACCGACGTCGAGTCGGTCGGCGGCAAGAACGCCAGCCTCGGCGAGATGATCTCCCAGCTGCCGCAGGGCGTCCGCGTGCCCACCGGCTTCGCGACCACCGCGCACGCGTTCCGCCAGTTCCTGGCGCACGACGGCCTCGCGGACCGCATCAGCAAGCGCCTGGCCGCGCTCGACACGGAGGACGTCCGCGCCCTGGCTGTCGCCGGCGCCGAGATACGCGGCATGGTCGAGGCCCAGCCGTTCCCGGCCGACCTGCAGAAAGCCATCGGCGAGGCCTTCGCCACGCTGAGCGCCGGCAATCCGTCAGCATCCTTCGCCGTGCGTTCGTCGGCCACCGCCGAAGAC
>JAKONL010000239.1 GCA_022701965.1 Burkholderiaceae bacterium
CCGGTGGCCGGGCTGGTGTTCAAGGTGCGCCCCGACGTCTCGGTGTACGCCAACTACATCGAAGGCCTGACGCAGGGCGACAGCGCGCCCGCGCAGGTCAACGGCAACCCGGTGCGCAACGTCGGCGAGCAGCTCAAGCCCTACGTGTCGAAGCAGAAGGAGATCGGCGTCAAGTACGACGGCGGCCGCATCGGCGGGGGCATCGCGCTGTTCTCCACCGACAGGCCGCGCTCGCTGGTCGATGGCCAGGGATTCTTCGTCTCCGCCGGCGAGGATCGCCACCAGGGCGCCGAGATCACCGTGTTCGGCGAAGCGATGAAGGGCCTGCGCCTGCTGGGTGGCGTGACGTTCCTCGACGCCGAACAGAAGTCCACCGGCGTCGCAGCGACCGACGGCAAGAAGGTCATCGGCACGCCGACCGTGCAGGGCAGCATCGGCGCCGACTGGGACGTCCCGGGCGTGCCGGGCCTGTCGCTCAACGGCCGCGTGGTCGCCACCGGCCACACCTACGCCAATGCCGTCAACACGCAGCGCGTCGGCGGCTGGGGCCGGCTGGACCTCGGCGCGCGCTACATCACGCAGATGGCCGGCAAGCTCGTCACCTTCCGGGCTCGCGTGGACAACGTCGCGGACCGCAACTACTGGGCCTCGGTCGGCGGCTACCCCGGCAGCGGCTACCTCGTCGTCGGCAACCCGCGCACCTTCAGCCTGAGCGCCTCGGTCGATTTCTGAGCATTCCGAAGCGGCGTCAGCCGATCGATTTCAGGTGCGCCTCCAGCGCGTCGACGAACATCTTCGGCACGTCGAAGCCCGTCTGGTCGGTGATCTCCTGGAAGCAGGTCGGGCTCGTCACGTTGATCTCGGTGACCGAGTCGCCGAGCACGTCCAGGCCGATCAGCAGCAGCCCGCGCGGGGCCAGCGTGCGGCCCACGGTCTCGGCGATCTCGCGGTTGCGCGCGGTCAGCGGCTGGGCGACGCCCTTGCCGCCGGCCGCCAGGTTGCCGCGCACCTCGGTGCCCTGCGGAATGCGCGCGAGCACGAACGGCGCCGGCTCGCCCGCGATGATCAGGATGCGCTTGTCGCCCTCGACGATCTGCGGCACGAAGCGCTGGACCATGATGGTTTCGGCGCCGCCCTTGTTGAGCGTCTCGACGATCGAGCCGAGGTTGAGCGCGTCCTGCTTGACGCGGAAGATGCCCATGCCGCCCATGCCGTCGAGCGGCTTGAGGATGACGTCGCCGTGCTCGGCGTGGAAGGCCTTGACCGCCGCCTCGCTGCGCGTCACGAGCGTGGGCGTGGTGAACTGCGGGAACTGCATGATCGCGAGCTTCTCCGGGTGGTCGCGCAGCGCGCCCGGCCTGTTGACGACCCGCGCGCCTTCGCGCTCGGCCTGTTCGAGCAGGTGCGTGGCGTAGATGTATTCGGCGTCGAAGGGCGGATCCTTGCGCATCAGCACGGCATCGAAGTCCCTGAGCGCCTTGACCTCGCGGAGGTCCTCCTCGTACCAGCGCTCGGCGTCGCCGGTGAGGGTGATCTGCTGCACCAGCGCAGTCACCGAGCCGCCCGAGACCCACTGCAGGTCCTGCACCAGGCAGGCCGCCACGCGATGCCCGCGGCGCTGCGCCTCGCGCATCATGGCGAAGGTGGTGTCCTTGTGGATCTTGAACTGGTCGAGGGGATCGGCGACGAAGAGGATGTTCATGGTTTCGGTGGGTTGGGTCGGACGGCGTCGCGCCTGATCTTGCAGGCAGGCGCGATGTCTTTGGCGGGCGGGGGTTTCCGGCCGGCCTGCTGCACGGCCAGCGCGACCGCTCCGGCCACCACGCCCCAGAATGCGGAGCCGATGCCCGCGAGCGTCACGCCCGAGAGCGTGACCAGGAAGGTGATGAGCGCGGCCTCGCGATGGTCGTCGTCGCGCAGCGCGGCGGCCAGGCCGCCGCCGATGGTGCCGAGCAGCGCCAGTCCGGCGATGGCCGCGACCAGTTCCTTCGGGAAGGCCGTCAGGAGCCCGGTGACGGCCGCGCCGAACAGGCCGATCACGACGTAGATCGCGCCGCAGCTCACCGCCGCCGTGTAGCGCCGCGCCGGGTCCTCGTGCGCCTCGCGACCCATGCAGATGGCGGCGGTGATGGCGCTCAGGTTGAGCGCATAGCCGCCGAAGGGCGCGAGCACCAGCGTGGCGACGCCGGTCATGGTGATCAGTTTCGAGATCGGCAGGTCGTAGCCGGCCGCGCGGATCGCCGCCACACCGGGCAGGTTCTGCGACGCCATGGTCACCACGAACAGCGGCAGCGCCAGGCTGACGGCCGCCTGCCACGTGAACACCGGCAACGTGAAGACCGGCATCGCGAGCGCGAAATGCACCGACGACCACGCGAGCTGACCGCGCGCCGCCACGAACACGACGGCCACCAGCAGTGTCAGCGGCACCGCGTAGCGCGGCGCCAGACGCTTGCCGACGAGGTAGGTCGCGAGCATCAGCAGCACCAGCGGCAAGGCGGTCTGCGCGGCGACGAAAGCCGACAGTCCGAAGCGTGCCAGCACGCCGGCCAGCAATGCGGAGGCGAGCGCGAGCGGAATGCGGTTCATCACGCGCTCGAACGCGCCGGTCGCACCCGCCAGCGTGATGAGCGCGGCGCAGACGATGAACGCACCGACCGCCTCGCCCATGCCGTAACCCGCGCCGGCCGTCGCCAGCACCGCGGCACCGGGCGTGCTCCAGGCGATCATCACCGGCTTGCGCAGCCACAGCGACGGCAGCATCGACGCCAGGCCCATGCCGAGGCCCAGCGCCCACATCCAGGAGGCGATCATCTCCGGCGTCGCCCCGAACGACGTCGCAGCCTGGAACACGATGGCGACCGAGCTGGTGAAGCCCACCAGCACCGCCACGAAGCCGGCCGTGAAGGCCGAAAGGCTCAGGTCCTTGAAGAAACGCATCGGGCGATTGTGCCGGGACGGCTACATCGTCACGTAGCGCCCCGGCCTGTGGTTGACCGCGAGAAAGACGCTCATCACCACCGCCGCCAGTACCGAGTACAGCACCCGCGTCGGCTCGATGATCAGGAAGGCCAGCGCCACGATGCTGCAGTCGATGCCCATCTGCACCTTGCCGGCCCGCCAGCCGTGCTTCTCCTGCATGTAGAGCGACACGATCGTCGCGCCGCCGAGGCTGCCGCGGTGCCGCGCCAGGAACAGGCAGCCCGCACCCAGCAGCAGCCCGCCGAGCACCGCCGCATAGCCCGGGTGCAGCCGCTCGATCGCGAACAGCGCCGGCGACCACTCGGTCATCGCCGACAGCAGCGTGATCGCGACGAAGGTCTTGAGCGTGAACTCCCGCCCCATCCGTACCCAGGCGAAGCCGTAGAACGGCACGTTGATCAGGAAGAACAGCTTGCCGAAGCTCACCCCCGTCAGGTAGTGCAGCAGGAAGGCCAGCCCCGCCGCCCCGCCCGTCAGCAGCCCGACCTGGTTGAACAGAATCAGCGCCAGCGACACGAACAGCGTCCCCGCGAAGATCGCCTGAGCGTCTTCGAAGTAGCTGTGGCGCAGCGTCGGCATCGCGGTGGAAGGAGAAGTCATGCGCGTCGGAAAGGTAAGACAGAGCTTCGGCAAGCACGAACCTTGCCGCGCCCCCCGGCGGTCATGCCAGAAACACCGCGGATCTGGCTCCGCCAGTCCGCAGGTGTTGCCCCCCGGAAGGGGGTAGGCGCTGCGACACGAAGTGCGCAAGCCTGGGGGCGAACCTATATTTCTATCTTGGAACCCAGTTCCACCACCGCGTTGTTCGGCAGGTTCAGGAAGTTCGCCGCGCCGCTCGCGTTGTGATGCATCTGCGCGAACAGCTTCTCGCGCCATGGCGCCATGCCGCTGCCCAGCGTCGGGATCACGACGTCGCGCGACAGGAAATAGCTGGTCGTCATCACGTCCAGACGGCAACCGCTCATGCGCGCGTTGTCGAGCGCGCGCGGCAGGTCGATGTCGTTCTTGAAGCCGTAGTGCACCATCACCTGCCAGCAGCGGTTGCCCAGCGCCTCGATCTCGATGCGCTGCTCCGGCGGAATCCACGGTACCTCGTGGCTGCGCACGGTGACGAACAGGTTCTGCTCGTGCAGCACCTTGTTGTGCTTCAAGTTGTGCAGCAGCGCATTGGGCACGTTGCCCGGCTCGGCCGCCAGGAACACCGCCGTGCCATCGACGCGCGCCGGCGGACTCACGAAGACGGCGTCCAGGAAGCCGCGCAGGTCGAGCGAATCGGCACGCTGCACCTCGCCCATCAGCCGCCGGCCTTCCTTCCACGTGATCATCAGCATGAACACGCTGGCGCCGATCAGCAGCGGGAACCAGCCGCCGTCGAGCAGCTTCAGGAGGTTCGACGCGAAGAAGGCGAAGTCGATGACGAAGAAGGCCGAGGTCGCCGCGATGCACAGCGCCAGAGGCAGCTTCCAGGCATAGCGGATCACGAAGAAGGTCAGCACCGTCGTGATCAGCATGTCGGTGGTCACGGCGATGCCGTAGGCCGCGGCCAGGTTGCTCGACGACCGGAACAGCACCACCGCCAGCACGATGGCCACGAACAGCCCCCAGTTGATGAACGGGATGTAGATCTGCCCGGCCGAGCGCGTACTCGTGTGCTGGATGTTCAGGCGCGGCAGGTAGCCGAGCTGGATCACCTGGCGCGTGACGCTGAAGGCGCCGGTGATGAGCGCCTGCGAGGCGATCACCGTGGCCAGCGTGGCCAGCAGCACCAGCGGGATCAGCGCCCACTCGGGCGCCATCATGAAGAACGGGTTCTTCACGGCCTCGGGATTCTCCAGCAGCAGCGCGCCCTGGCCGAAGTAGTTGAGAACCAGGGCGGGCATGACCACGGAGAACCACGCGATGCGGATCGGTCCCTTGCCGAAGTGGCCGAGGTCGGCGTAGAGCGCTTCGGCCCCGGTCACGCACAGCACGGTCGCGCCCAGCACGATGAAGCTGGTCATCGGGTTGTCCCAGATGAACCGGAGCGCGTAGTAGGGGTTCGCCGCCTTCAGGATCTCGGGATGCGTCACGATCTGCGAGACGCCGAGCACCGCCAGGACCACGAACCACACCAGCGTGACAGGCCCGAAGAACTTGCCAATGCCCGCCGTGCCGCGTTTCTGCACGACGAAGAGCCCGAACAGCACGACCAGCGTGATCGGGATCACATAGGTGCGGAAGGCGGGCGACACCACCTCCAGGCCTTCGACCGACGACAGCACCGAGATGGCCGGCGTGATGACGCCGTCGCCATAGAAAA
>JAKONL010000251.1 GCA_022701965.1 Burkholderiaceae bacterium
GGCTGCGGCAAGTCGACGCTGCTGAACGTCGGCGCCGGCCTGCTCGCGCCGTCCTCGGGCACGGTCCGGGTGTTCGGCCAGCCGCTGGACGGGATCAACCGGCGCGCCGGCTACATGTTCCAGACCGAGGCGCTGATGCCATGGCGCAGCGCGCTCGACAACGTGATGCTCGGCCTGCAGTACCGCGGCGTCGCCGACGCCGATGCGCGTGCGCAGGCCGAGGCCTGGCTGGCGCGCGTCGGGCTGTCGGGCTTCGGCGACCGCTATCCGCACCAGATGTCCGGCGGGATGCGCAAGCGGGCGGCGCTGGCGCAGACGCTGGCGGTCGACCCGGACATCATCCTCATGGACGAACCGTTCAGCGCGCTCGACATCCAGACGCGCCAGCTGATGGAGAACGAGGTGCTCGACCTCTGGGCCGCCAAGAAGAAGGCTGTCCTCTTCATCACGCACGATCTCGACGAGGCCATCGCGATGAGCGACCGCGTGGTGGTGCTCTCGGCAGGTCCGGGGACGCGTCCGATCGGCGAATTCGCGATCGACCTCGACCGCCCGCGCGACGTGGCCGAAGTCCGGACGCACCCGCGCTTCGTCGAGCTGCATACGCAGATATGGAACGTGCTGCGCGACGAGGTGCTCAAGGGCTACGCGCAGCAATTGAAGAAGGCGGCCTGAGCATGTTGGACATGCTCAGGCCGAACCGGCGCAATGCACGGGCCTGGCAGCTCGGCCTGCTGGTCGTGCTGCTGGCGGCGTGGCATCTGGCATCGCGCAACCCGCAATTCGCCTTTTTCCTGGGTGAGCCGGTGCAGGTCGCGGGCCGGATCTGGAGCTGGTTCCTGCCGTTCGCCGTCGCGCCGAACGCGCTCTTCCCGGACGGGCTGCCCGGCAACGCCGACATCTACCGCCACCTGGGAACCACGTTGCTGGAGACGGTGCTGGCGTTCGGCATCGGCACGGTGCTGGGTCTGGCCTGTGGCCTCTGGCTCGCGCTGGCGCCGACGGCCAGCCTGATTCTCGACCCCTACATCAAGGCGGCGAACTCGATGCCCCGGGTGATCCTGGCGCCGATCTTCGCGCTGTGGTTCGGGCTCGGCATCTGGAGCAAGGTCGCGCTGGCCGTGACGCTGGTGTTCTTCATCGTCTTCTTCAACGTCTACCAGGGTGTGCGCGAGGTCAGCCCGGTGGTGCTGGCCAATGCACGGATGCTGGGTGCGAGCCAGCGCCAGCTGCTGCGCACGGTGTACCTACCGAGCGCGACGAGCTGGGTGTTCTCGAGCCTGCACACGGCCGTGGGACTGGCCTTCGTCGGCGCGGTGGTCGGCGAGTACCTGGGCTCGGCGCGCGGGGTCGGCTATCTGATCCTGCAGGCCGAAGGCACCTTCGACGTCAATACCGTCTTCGCCGGCATCGTGGTGCTCACGGCCTTCGCGCTGCTGCTCGACGGCCTCGTCGGACGGGTGGAGAAGCGGCTGATGAAGTGGCAGCCGCAGAGCGGACAGACCGCGAAGCTCTAGAGGAGGTCAGCGCGCCTTCTTCGCCGGCGTGCCGCCGCGCGGCGTCTTGACGATCGGCGCATTGCGGCTCGATGCCGCCTTGGCGGGCGTGCCCGCCTTTGCCGAAGAGCTCGTCGCAGCCAGGCCCTTGCGAGCGGGTGCCCGCGCACCGACGCCGCGCGGTGTACCCGTGCTGGGGTTGGCGTTGGCGATGGCGGCGCGAGCGGCCTGAACCGGCAGGAACACGACCACCTCGAATCCACGCTGGAACGCGGCGGACGGCTTGACGTCGTTCCAGTCGGCCACGTTGGAAGGACTCAGGCGATAGCGGCGCGCGATCGTGGTCACGCTCTCGTTGCGACCGGCTCGGACGACGGTCCGGCGGGTCACGATCTCGGGCTGGAAGCTGAGGTGGCCGGTGTCGGCGACGAGCGCTCCGACGTCTTCCATCACGCGTGCGCCGCGCGGCACGATCAGCGTCGAGCCGGCCTTGATCAGCATGCGCGGTGGCACGTTGTTGATGGCGCGCAGGTCGGCCTCGCTCATGCCCGAGCGCTGGGCGGCGTCGGTCACGGTCATGGTCGAGGGGACGGTCCAGGCGGTCCAGCTGGCGAACTGGCCCTGCGCGAAGGCGTCGAAGTTGCGCTGGAAGACGGCGGCGTTGTCCCAGGGAAGGAGGATCTGCGGCGTGCCGGCGGCGAGCAGCACCGGCTTGTGGGCCGCGGGGTTGAGCGCGCGGAAGTCCTCGATGCGCACGTCGGCCAGCTTGGCCGCGAGCGCGACGTCGAGGTCGCGCGTGAGCGTGACGGTCTGGAAGTAGGGATGGTTGGCGATGACCGGTAGGTCGACCTGGAACTTGAGCGGGTCGGCGACGATGTTCTTCACGGCCTGCAGCTTGGGCACGTAGCCCCGCGTCTCGGCCGGCATCGAGAGGTCGTTGTAGCCGGTCGGCAGGCCCAGGCGCTGGTTCTTGGCGATGGCGCGCCCGACGCTGCCTTCGCCCCAGTTGTAGGCGGCGAGCGCCAGATGCCAGTCGCCGAACATGGTGTAGAGGCGCTGGAGGTAGTCGAGCGCGGCGCGGGTGGAAGCCAGCACGTCGCGGCGGTCGTCGCGGAAGATGTTCTGCTTGAGGTCGTAGTCGGTGCCGGTGGCGGGCATGAACTGCCACATGCCGGCCGCGCGCGCGCTGGAGACGGCCTGCGGGTTGAACGCGCTCTCGATGAACGGCAGCAGCGCCAGCTCCGTCGGCATGTTGCGGCGCTCGAGTTCCTCGACGATGTGGAAGATGTAGCGGTTGGAGCGCTCGGTCATGCGCGAGACGTAGTCGGGCCGGCTCGCATACCACTGCTCCTGGTCGCGCACCAGGTCGGTGTCGAGGTCGGGCATCTTGAAGCCGCGGCGAATGCGGTCCCACATGTCGACCGGCGGCGCGAGCGCGACGACGCTGCGCGAACCGGCCTGCTCGGCATTCGTGATCGGCGTGAGCGCGCCGCCCGGGTAGACCGGCGCGGCGTTGCCGTCCGGAATGCCGACGGCCGAGCCGGTGGCCGGCAGGCCCGATGTCGACGGTGTGGAGGTGCTCGCGCAACCCGTGATGAAGAGGGCGCCGGCGAGGACCGCCGCTGTCAGGAAATTCATCGGAACTCGTTTTTCCATTGGCGCAGCGCTGCGAAGGCTTCGACGTCGCCGGCACGGGCCGGGAGGTTCGCCTGAACCTGCAGGGCCTGTCGCACGTCGGCCTCGCGGCTGCGGAGAAAGGGATTGATGCGCCGTTCGGTGCCCAGGACGGAGGGCAGTGTCGGTCGATCTCGGTCGCGCAATGCCTGGCACTGCGCCACGTACTGAGTCAGCTCGGCATTGCGGGGTTCCACGGCCAGGGCGAACCGCAGGTTAGCAAGTGTGTATTCATGGCCGCAGCACACGCGCGTGGCGTCGGGCAGCGCCGCGAGCGCATCGAGCGATGCGAGCATCTGCGCGGGCGTGCCTTCGAACAGGCGGCCGCAACCGCCGGAGAAGAGCGTATCGCCGCAGAACACGAGCGGTTCGAGGCCCGGGCCGCCCGGCATGAAGAAGGCGATGTGTCCCGCGGTGTGGCCGGGGACGTCGATGACCTCGAAGCGAAGGCCCAGCGCCTCGGCATGGTCGCCATGCGACAGCGCCACGTGGGGTCCGGCGACGCGCTCGCGTGCCGGGCCGTACACCGTCGCGCCCGTGGCGTCCCGCAGTGCGGGCACGCCGGCGGTGTGATCGCCGTGGTGGTGCGTGACTAGAATCGCGGCGAGTTGCAGATGATCGCGCGCCAGCGCCTCGAACACCGGTTCGGCTTCCCCCGGGTCCACCACGATCGCGTGGACGCCGTCATGCAGCATCCAGATGTAGTTGTCGGTCAACGCGGGCAGCGGAATGAGTGTCATGAGCGGTCAAATTATAGGTTTGCAGGATTGGTTGGATACCCCGCCCGGCCGCTACCTCCTCGAATGGGAGCAGGCCCAGTTCGACCAGGCCGTGGCCGATGTCTTCGGCTACCACGCGCTCCAGCTGGGCCTGGGCAAGGTGCAGGGCCTGCGGACCAATCGCATACCGCACCGATGGCTCGCGACCGAGGCGGCACATGCCGGTGCCACCGGCGCCGATCGCGGGGCGGCGCTTCTGACCGGATTCGATGCGCTGCCTTTCTCCGCCTGCAGCCTCGACCTGGTCCTGCTGCCGCACACGCTCGAACAATGCGCCGATCCGCACGCGACGCTGCGCGAGGTCGAGCGCGTGCTCGTGCCCGAAGGCCGCGTGGTTATCTGCGGCATGAATCCGGCGAGCCTCTGGGGCATGCGGCAACGGCGCGCGCGGGTCTGCTGGCATTTCGGGATCGGAGAGCTCTTCCTGCCCGGATCGGGCGATTTCATTGGCTACCGGCGCATGCGCGACTGGTTGCGCCTCCTGGGCTTCGAGGTTGAATCGGCCCGCTTCGGCGCCTACCGGCCGGCGGTGCGCACCGAGGCATGGCTCGAGCGCTGCCGCTGGTTCGATACCGCCGGCGAGCGCTGGTGGCCGATCTTCGGGGCGGTGTATTTCCTCGTCGCGGTCAAGCGGGTCCGCGGGATGCGACTGCTCGGGGCCGACTGGCGCCGCGCCGCGCAAACCCGTCAGGCGACCGCGCCGGTGCCCATCGCCGGGCGCATCCACGGCGACGCCGCACGGCGCAGCGCCACCACGGACGACAAGAACTGAGAAAGCGAACATGGACGAAGTGCAGATCTACACCGACGG
>JAKONL010000406.1 GCA_022701965.1 Burkholderiaceae bacterium
GCGGATGCCCATCTTCACCTTGTGCTCGAAGTCGATGCCCTCGACCTGCTCCAGGAAGCCGTGCACGAAGTGCTGGCGCGACTGCTCGCCGTCGCCGATGACGTCGAGCCCGGCGTCCTCCTGCGCCTTGATCCACAGCAGCGTGGCATCGGCCTTGGCCCGCGCGAGCTCGTCGCCCTCGGCGCGCCACTGCGGCCAGAGCTTGTTGGTTTCCGACAGCCAGGCCGGCTTGGGCAGGCTGCCCGCGATGGTGGAGGAGAAGAGGGTGCGGGTCATGGAATGTCCTGTGGAGGGGTGTCGTCCGGCGCGTTCGAGTGCAGCGTCTCAGCGCAGCTTGTCGTAGCCCGGATTCTGCAGGTGGTGGTAGTGATGGCGGCGGCGCGCCTCGTCCATGCGCAGGCCGGCGCGGATGCCGGCGCGGATGGCGTTCTCCTGCTCGGTGATCTCCTCCGCATAGCGCAGCACCTGTTCCTGCATCGCCTGCGGCACGACGACCACGCCGTCGGCGTCGCCGCGCAGCAGGTCGCCCGGGTGCACGTTCACGCCGCCGATCTGCACCGCCACCTGCAGGCCGGCGAGCTGGATGCGGCCCTTGCCGGTGCGCATCCAGTGGCCGCGGCTGAAGATGGGGTAGTTGAGTTCGCGGCACAGCGCGACGTCGCGGTTGATGCCGTCGATCACGGTGCCGGCCAGGCCGCGGTGGTGCGCCATCTCGGTGAGGATGTTGCCCCAGGTGCCCATCGTGTCGCGGCCGCGGTTGTCGATGGCGATCACGCTGCCGGGCGGCACGTCGTCGATGAAGTCGCCGACGAAGCCTTCCTCGTCGTGGCCCGCCGGCCGGTAGAGCACGGTGTAGGCATGCCCGGCCATCCGGAAGCCCGGGTCGCGCGGGGAGATCTCGTAGCACTGGCCGGCGATGCCCGAGCGGTCGAGCGCGTCGCTCAGGGCGGCGCAGTCCAGGCGCAGGGCGCGGGCGACGAAGTCGGCGGCAGGGGTCGATGCAGCGGTGTCGGTCATGGTGATGGGCGTCGAAGGAGAGGGAGGGGAGGAAGTCGGGACGGAAGGCGAGGCGAGGCGAGGCGAGGCGTCAGTCGGCCCTGATGTTGGCTGTCCTGATGACCTTGGACCAGTACTGGATGTCCTTGCGCACCACGGCGTCGAGCTCGGCCGGCGGCATGTAGCGGATCTCCACGCCCGCGACCTCGGCCGACTTGCGCACCTGCGGCGTCTCCAGCGCGAGCTTCGCGGCCTCGGTGAGCTTCGCGATCGCGGCGGGCGGCGTGCCCTTCGGCGCGAACAGCGCGACCCAGGCCTCGAGCTCGAAGCCCGGGAAGCCCGACTCGGCCGAGGTCGGCACGTCGGGCATCTGCGGCAGGCGCTGCCTGGCCGCCACCGCCAGCGCGCGCACCTTGCCGCCCTGGACGAAGCTCATCACCGAGGGTGGCGTGGCCACCGTCATCTGCACGTTGCCGGCGATCACGTCCTGCATCGCCGGGCCGGCGCCCTTGTAGGGCACGTGCACGATGTCGACGTGGTTGAGCTGCTTGAAGAGCTCCATGCCGACGTGCGGCACCGAGCCCGTGCCCGACGTGGCGTAGTTCAGCTTGCCCGGGTTGGCTTTGGCGTAGTCGACCAGTTCGCGCAGGTTCTTCACCGGCAGCGACGGATGCACGGCCACGACGTGCGGCGACACCACCAGCATCCCGACCGGCACGAAGTCGCGCAGCGGATCCCAGGTGAGGTTCGAGTACATCGACGGATTGCCGACGTGGAACATCGAGTAGCCGACCAGGAGCGTGTAGCCGTCGGGTGCGGCGCGCGCGACGGCGCTGGCCGCGATGTTGCCGCCCGCGCCAGCGCGGTTGTCGACGATCACCGGTTGGCCGAGCGTCTGCCCCATCGACGGCACCACCATGCGCGCGACGGTATCGAGGATGCCGCCCGGCGGCACCGGGACGACCATCGTGACCGGGCGGTCGGGATAGACGCGCTGCGCCGCGACGGTCGTCGACAGCACGGCGAGGCCCAGCGCCAGTGCGGCGGAAAATCGGGATGGCATGGTGTCGTCTCCTTCGTATGATCGGCTGCATGCCGATCTTGAATATCAGTCAGTTCAATTGATATATTAAACGAGCCTATCGATATGCAAGTAGAGGAAACCACGACCGCCGATGCGACCAGCCAGCTCGAGCGCATCCGTTCCGCGCTGCTGCAGGCGATCGAGTCGGGCGAACTGCTGCCGGGCGACGCCGTCGACGAGAAGGCGCTGGCGACGCGCTTCGGCGTCTCGCGCACGCCGGTGCGCGAAGCGATGCTCACGCTGGCCGCGCTGAATCTGGTGCGCATCGTCCCGCGTTCGGGCATGCACGTGCACGCGCCGTCGGCGACGGAGCTCGTCAGCATGCTGGAGGCGCTGTCCGAATCCGAAGCGGCGGTGGCGCGCCTCTGCGCGCTGCGCATGGACCCCACGCAGCGCGAACACCTGCAGCGCCTGGCCGACGCCACGCGGCAGGCCGCGGCCGAGGGCGACCGGCACGGCTACGAGACCGGGAACCGGCATTTCCACGACGCGCTCTACGAAGGCTGTGGCAATCCCGTGGTCGTCGAACAGGTGCGCCAGCTGCGGCTGCGGCTGGCGGCCTTCCGCCGCAAGGTGCGCGACCAGCCGGGTCGCCTGCAGTCCGCCGCGCTGGAGCACGATGCCGTGGTGGCAGCCATCGTCGCCAACGATGCCGAACGCGCGTCGCAGGCGATGCGCGAACACATCGTCGCCAAGGGGCGTGCGTTCGCGGACATGCTGCTGATGGGGACGAGCATCCCGTCCGGTGCCAGGCGGAACTGATCGCCCAAAAATCGGCACCGGCCACCGGTTTCTCTTATTCCTGCAGAGTCGACAGCGTCGTGATTCTTTGCGGCCCAAGGAATGCCGCGCAGTCATCGACATCGGTATTGCGGTCGATCCGCTCGATGCCATCTGCGGAATTGGCGACCCACTTCTTCCCTGGCAGCGCGAATCTCCTGACGATGGCCAGACTCTTCGATTCGAACGAGTGGGGCGGCAAAGTTCTGGATCGGCTTGTCATATCGCGTGCGGCATTGCGTTTGCGCCGCGTTCGGTCGGATTGCCGTGGCGCATTCGGTGGATGCTAGATCAATGGCGGAACGCCATGGAATGCAAATGCACTGCATCGCCTAGTGCATTTGCACCATGGGTTGCAGTTGCGGGCCCGGCATTTGCCTTCATCGTTGACACGTCAAATACCACTGACTTGATGATCAGCCTGAATCCTACAAAATTGGATTTTGGCTTCGCGAACTGGTTCAAATGCACTACATGGCCTAGTGCATGAACAGGCAGGACGACGACTTTGCAGCGCCTACGATCGCGGTGTCCGTTCAATTCGAACCGGCCATCAGGAGCAATGCAATGAACAAGAATTCCGTCGAAGGAAATGTCAAGCAGGTCAAGGGCTCCGTCAAGGAGGCCCTCGGCAAGGTCATCGGCAACGAGGGACTCGAGACCGAAGGCGCGACCGAGAAGGTCGAAGGAAAAGGCCAGGAAAATCTCGGCAAGGTCCAGAAAGCGGCAGCAGACGCGGCCAGGAAATCCGGGAATTGATTCTCTTGGTCGATCAAGCGATCGGTCGATCAGCCGTTCAATTCAACTCATTCAACTCAGTTCAATAAAAAAGGAATCATCATGTTCGAGAAATCAGAGGGTGCCGCGCAGAACCTGGCCGGGCGTGTCCAGGAGGCATTCGGTGCGATCACCGGCGATACGAGTAGCCGGATCAAGGGCAGGGCGCGTCGCGTGGCCGGTGGTGCGCAGTACGGCTATGGCGAATTCCTTGATCAGATGCGTGAATCGGCGGCCCGCAATCCGGTCGCCACCGTCGCCGTGGCGGCAGGCGTGTGCTTCGTGCTCGGCGCGATCTGGGCCCGGCGCTGAGCCGGGATCGACGGAAAAAGATCATGGCCACGTCCACCTCTTCCAATTCCCTCTTCGCAACGTCGCCCCTTCACAGCGGTTTCAACCGTGTGTCCTGGGGCGCGATATTCGCCGGCTTCTTCCTGGCGCTGGTGACCTACCTGTTCCTCGGCGTTCTCGGCACCGCCATCGGCGCCGGGTCGATCGATGCGGTCGGCGACCGTAATCCGCTGGCCGGTTTCGGCACCGGCGCCGGCATCTGGGTCGGCGTCTCGACGCTCCTGGCCCTGGCCGTCGGCGCGTTCATCGCCGGACACAGCGCGCCTTCGAAGGGTGCGCTGCACGGCGTCCTGTGCTGGGCCGTGACGACGCTGATCACCGTCTATGCGCTCTCCTCGCTCGCGGGCGGCGTGATCGGCACGGCGTCGCGCGTCGCCGGGACGGGCATCTCGCTGGCCGGCCAGAGCGTCGCGGCCGTCGCGCCGGGCATCGCATCGGGCGTCAAGGATCAGCTCAAGCAGAACGGCGTCGACTTCGACTTCGCGGACATCCGCACCCAGCTCGAGACGCTCCTGCGCCAGACCGGCAAGGCCGAACTCAGCCCCGAGGCGCTCAAGTCGCAGGCTGCCGGCGCCGTGCAGGACGGCAAGGCGACGGCCGGGCAGTCGGCCAAGGCCCCGCAGGCCTCCGGTGACGACCTCGGCGCGTTCATCGATCGCCTGCGCCAGAAGGCCCAACCGGGCCTGGACGCGGCCGACAAGGAAGCGCTCGTCAACATCATCATGGCCCGCACCGGCCAGAGCCGCACCGAGGCGCAGCAGACGGCCGACAACTTCCAGAAGAGCTTCGACCAGGCGATCGCGAAGTACGAAGAGCTGAAGACGCAAGCCGAGCAGAAGGCGCGCCAGGCCGCCGAGGTGGCTGCCAGCGGCGTGAGCAAGGCGGCCTGGGCCGGCGTCGGCGTCATGCTGCTGGGCCTGCTCGTGTCCGCGGCCGCCGGCTTCTTCGGTCGCCGCACGGCGCTGCGCTCCGAGCCGCTGATCGCGGCCTGACAGCGCGCGTCCGAGGTCGTCCTGCATGAGCCACGCAGCACTGAGCGCGCAGACCAACCGGCGCCAGCTCCAGCAGATCATCGCCGGACTGACCGAGGGCGTGATCCTGGTGGAACCCGACCAGACGATCGCCTGGGCGAACGAGGCGGCGCTGAAGATGCATGGGGTGACGGCGCAGGACGAACTCGGACACGACGTGACCGAATACCGCGACCGCTTCAAGCTGCGCTACCGGAACAACCACGCGCTCGAAAGCGGCCGCTATCCGATCGAGCGAGTGATCTCGGGAGAAAGCTTCACCGATGTCCTGGTCGAGGTCTTTTCCGCCGAAGATCCGTCGCTCAACTGGGTGCACCGGGTCCGGAGCCTCGTGCTGACCGACGACCGGGGCGACCCCGACCTGCTGGTGCTGATACTCCACGACGCCAGCGAATGGGCCGATGCCGAACTGCGCTTCGAACGTACCTTCAACGCCAATCCGGCCCCGGCGATCATTTGCCGGTTGAGCGATCAGCGCTACATCAAGGTCAACCTCGGGTTTCTCGAGATGACGGGCTATGCGCGCGACGAGTTGATCGGGCAGACCGTCTACCAGTTCGACGTGTTCGAGGCGGCCGAAAAGCGCGACCTCGCGATCCAGCGACTCGGCGAAGGCACGACGATCCCGCAGATGGAAGCCAGTCTGCGGATGCCCGACGGCGGACACAAGCCCGTCGTGGTCGCGGGGCAGCCGATCGAGATCGGCGAAGAGGCATGCATGCTTTTCACTTTCATGGACCTCGAACCGCGCCGGAAGGCCGAAAGTTCATTGCGCCAGAGCGAGGAACGGTTCCAGAAGGCGTTCCGCATGCTGCCGGTGCCGAGTGCGGTGCTCGGCGCCGACGATCTGCTGGTTCTGGACACCAACGACGCCTTCCGCCGGGAAACGGGTTTCGCGTCGGAAGAGGTGGTCGGCCGGCCCGGCGAGAGCATCGGCCTGTGGCCCGAGGAGTTCTCGGCCGACGTCAGGCGGCTTGTCGCAGGCGACGGCGGCTTCCGCAATACCGACATGCGGATCACGCGCAAGAGCGGCGAAACGATCGAATGCCAGGTCTCGGCCGAAAAGGTGCCGATCAATGGCCAGGCCTGCATATTGCTGGCCTGGCTCGACATCACGGAGCGGAAACGGTCCGAACTGGAACTGGTCGACGCGATCGAGAAGGTGATGCGGGATTCGTCGTGGTTCAGCAGATCGCTCGTCGAGAAGCTCGCGAACGTCAGGCGCGACGCGAAATCGTCGGCCATCGTCGAATTCAACGATCTGACGAAACGCGAAAAGGAAGTTCTCGAAGCGCTTTGCCATGGCCATTCCGACAAAGAAATCGCCAAGCGGCTGAAGGTGGCGCTCGGCACCGTTCGCAACCATGTCGCCAAGATCTACGCGAAGCTCGATGTCCACAATCGCAATGCAGCGCTGTTGTGGGCGAGGCGGCACGGCTATTTCAGCAATGGCGGCGATGACGAGAAATCCGTCTGAGTCGATTGCAAGTTGCCGATTGCCGATGACGAAACCGAAATAAGAACCGAAAAGAGGTCCGATGAAAAAACATGAATACGAGACAAGACCGTCACGCAATTTTTCCGCGATCCTGATGGTGGCCGTCTTCGCAGTCGCGGGATGCGCGTCCCAGCGGATCTCGAGTGCGCTCGTGCGCTACGGCGTGTCTCCGGAAAAGGCCGAATGTGTCGGCGACGAATTGTCCGAACGGCTTTCCGTTTCCCAATTGCAGTCCCTGGGGCGGGCGGCCAGAGCGTACAACGCCGTCGACCGCAGCAGCGTCGCACTCACGCTCCTCGATCTGGCGCGGGTCGCCGCTGAGCTTCGAGACCCGGTGATTCCTGTGGAGATCGTACGTGCCGGAATGAAGTGTGCTGTACTGCCGAGCAGCGCGGCCTTCAACGGTGCAATCAGGTAATCTTTTTTTTATTACTCAAAAAGGAACGAACATGTTCAAGCTCTTGAAACTGGCTCCCATGCTCTGGATGGCCTATCGCTGGTATCGCGGTCAGAAGACCGGCGGCACGGCAGGCGGCGCATACAAGGCCGGCCGGTATTCGGACCGCGGCCGCAATACATGGCGCTGATCTTCCACGAACGAAAAACCGGCTCGAGAGCCGGTTTTTTTTCGCCTGCACGGTCGCCGCCGGGAGCTCAGATCCTCAGCCGTCCGAGCTGGAACATCTCTGCATGGCCGTGGACGCCACCGTAGGTCCAGGCATCGCCGCGCGCGACGGATTCCATCGCCTTGCCCCAGCTGGCGTCGCCGTATTTCCCGCGCTGGCTCAGGAATTCGTCGAGCGCCCGTCCCTTGGCGGCGATATCCGCCTCCGACAGCAGGCTGATCACGTTCGGCTGGAAAGGAATGTCGGGCCGGCCGCTCGGGTAGGTCGGCTTGAACATCAGGAAGTTCGGCACCTTGCGTGCCGCCGCCACGGCAATCTTGTAGGTGCTCACATGGTCCTGGTGGGTATCGGCATGGAAGTGCGTGAAGACGGTGTCGGGAATGGAGTCCTGGATGATCGCCTCGAGCTGCGCCAGCAAGGCGTTGAAGCTTTCGCGCAACCGCGTATCGTGCCCGCCGAGCGCATAGACGCGGTCGACGTCAAGGTGCATGCAGGCGTCTCGGCTCTCGCGATGGCGCGCATGCGCTTCCTGTGCCGAGAGGATCGCGACGTGCACCTGCCGGCCTTCGCCGCGCCACTTGTGGATCGAGCCGCCCGCGTTGAGCTCGACATCGTCGGCATGGGCGCCGACGAGCAGGATCTTCCGACCGATCATTCAGCCTCCCGCCGCGACGGCGTGGAGCGTCCTGAACAGGATCTTGCAATCCAGCCACAGCGACCAGTGTTCCACGTAGCCCACGTCGAGTTCGACGCGCTGCGCGAAGGTCAGATCGTTGCGGCCGCTGACCTGCCACACCCCGGTGATGCCCGGGCGCACGGCGCAGTAGTGGCCCCAGGCCGGGCCGTACAGGCTCGCCTGGCGCTCCATGCAGGGGCGCGGGCCGACCAGGCTCATGTCGCCCTTGAGCACGTTCCAGAACTGCGGCAGCTCGTCGAGGCTGAACTTGCGCAGGTAGCGGCCGATCGGCGTCACGCGAGGATCCTCGCGCAGATGCTGGAAGGTGTTCCACTCGGCGCGGGCGCGTTCGTCCCGCCGCAGCAGGTCGGCAAGTGCGCGGTCCGAATCCCGCACCATCGAGCGGAACTTGTAGAAATGGAACTTCAGGCCCCCGCGACCCATGCGTGTCTGGCGGTAGTGCACCGGCCAGCCCGAAGTCGCCCCGACACCGAACGCGATCGCGAGGAACAGCGGCGCGAATAGGATCAGGAAGGCCAGCGAACCGACGATGTCGAAGGCGCGCTTGAGTGCGCGTTGCCCGATCGACAGGCCGCGCGGTGGCTGTGGCGGTATCTTCCACGACCCGGTCGAAGACAGGCTCTGTCGCACCTGCTCGGGGGTGACCGGAGGGGTCGAATCATCGGAGCGGAACATGGAGCGAATCCTTGAAAATGGAGCCGCGATAGTAACTTCGTACTACAAACCGCTTTGCAACCTTTTCCAGACCGTTAAGGAAACAATCTTGCCAAATGTGACTTAAAGCGTAGAACGACCGGGCGACCCGCACTTTCATCGAACCATGCACCTCCATTACCTCGATTTCGACTTCAGCGATGAGGACACTGGCCGCGGCAGCTTCGACGCGATGGCGTCGGTGACCGTCGACCGGTTGCCAACGCTGCTGGCCGAGGTCGCCCGCGTGCTGAACTGGTGCGTCGACACGTTCGGGCCGTCCACGGCGCGAGACATGCCGGACGACGTCGCCGAATGGGACCACGAACTGCAGGCCGTGCAGGAACCGGACCTGCCGCTGGACATCGCGTTCGACGAGCGCCAGGGCGAGATCGCGATGGGTGGGACCGGCGGTGCCGCGCGCGTCACGGTGACCTTCACGCTGAGCGGTTCGCCGGCGTTCTGCGCCGCCCTCGGGGAAGAATTCAAGATCGACGGCTGAGCCGGCGATGGGCGGACCGACTCACGGCATAGTCGGGCACATCCCTTCACATCGCATCACGTCCGAGGAGCGCCTCATGCTGGAAACCCGCCCGTCCTTTCCTGTCGACCAGCCGCGACGGCTGCGACGCACCGTGGTCTCGATGCTCGCATGCGCGGCGATGCTCGGCGGCGTCGGCGCCTTCGCCCAGACGCCGCCGAAGACCATCCGCATGATCGTGGCCTATCCGGCCGGCGGCGTGAGCGACACCGTGGCCCGCGCGCTGGCCGACCGGCTGGCGGCGCAGATGGGCACCACCGTCGTGATCGAGAACAAGGCCGGCGCCAGCGGCACGATCGGCATGGATGCCGTGGCCAAGGCGGCGCCGGACGGCGCGACGCTGGGCTTTTCGGCGATCAGCCCGCTGGTGCTGAGTCCGCACCTCGGCAAGCTGCCCTACGACCCGCAGAAGGACATCCAGCCGATCGCGAGCGTCATGTATTCGCCGGTGCTGCTGGTCGCCACGTCGGCGAGCCGCAGCCGGGATTTCGCCGCGCTGCTGGCCGACGCCAAGGCGCGACCGGGCGCGATCCGCTGGGCGACCTCGGGCCAGGCGTCGCTCGGCCACATCATGCTGGAGCAGCTGCGCGCGAGCGCCGGCATCGACGTCACGCATGTCCCCTACAAGGGCGGCGGCCAGCAGATGAACGACGCGCTCGGCGGCCAGTTCGAGATCCTGTCGACCAACGCGGGCGCCACGCTGTCGCAGCACATCCAGGCCGGCAAGCTGCGGCCGCTGGCCGTCGGCGCGCCGGCCCGCCTCGACAGCCTGCCGTCGGTCCCGACGCTGGCCGAGCTCGGTCATCCGGCCGCCAACCTGTCCTCGCTGTTCGGTGTCTTCGCGCCGGCCGGGCTGCCCGCGGCGCTCGCCTCGCGCTACAACGCGGAGATCGGCAAGGCCCTGGCATCGCCGGACATTCGCGCCAAGCTCGTCGCGACCGACAACGTGCCCACCGGCGGACCGGCGGCCGATTTCGCCAGGAAGATCGCGACCGAGTACGAAAGCAACGGCCGGATCGTCAGGGCCTCGAACATCAAGGCGGACTGACGCCGGCCGCTCGAAGCGGTCAATAGCCGCGCGACGGATCGATCACGTTGTCGGGCGTCTCGCCGGCCGATACGCGCCGGATGTTCGCGGCGATCTGCTCGGCCGACGACGACGGGATCGCCACCGATGCCAGGTGCGGCGTGATCAGTACGTTCGGCATGCGCCACAGGGGATCGCCGGCCGGCAGCGGCTCGCGCTCGAAGACGTCGAGCGTCGCCGCGCCGACGTGCCCGCTCTGCAGCAGTCCGGTGAGCGCCGCCTGGTCCACGAGCGCGCCGCGCGCGACGTTGACGAAGGCCGCGCCATGCGGCAGCTTCTCCAGCCGCTGCCGGTCGAGGATGCCGTGGGTCTGCGGCGTGAGCGGCAGCATGACGATCAGGATGTCGGCACGGCCGATGGCCTCGTCGAGCGTCTCCATGCCGCTCAGGCACTCGACGCCGTCGATCGCCTTCGGGTTGCGCGACCAGCCGGTCACCCTGAAACCCTGGCGCTGCAGTTCGTGCGCCGCGCGGGCCCCCAGCTGGCCGAGCCCGAGGACGACGATCGATATTTCCTCCGGCGAGCGCGGATGCCGGTACGTCCATTCGCCCGAGCGCTGCGCCTGTTCGAAGAACGGAATGTCGCGCGCGTGGCGCAGCGCGGCGAACAGCACGTAGCCGGCCATCATCCGGGCCATCTGCGGGTCCGCGATCCGCGTGATCGGAACGCCGGGGGGCAGGTCGGTGCGGTGCACCAGCGAGTCCACGCCGGCGCCGAGGTTGACGATCAGCCGCAGGTTCTCCATGCGGTCGAAGAAGCCCTCGGGCGGTTTCCAGACGAGCGCGACGTGGATCGCCGCCGGATCGATCGCCTCGCTCGAATGCACGATCCGCAGGTCGGGCAGCTGCGCGTGCAGCGCGCGCTTCCAGATGCCGAAGTCGTCGAAGTCGCTGTAGAAGACCAGTGCGCCGTCCATTCAGCCGCCCCGCCGCACCAGCCGCGCGACCGCCTCGATCGCGAACTCGTAGCCGTCGCCGCCGAGTCCGGCGATCACGCCGTCCGCCACCTTCGAGATGTAGGAGTGATGGCGGAAGGGTTCGCGCTTCCAGATGTTGCTCATGTGCGCCTCGACGATGCTGCCCGGGAAGGCGATCAGCGCATCCAGGATCGCGATCGAGGTGTAGGTGAGGCCGGCCGCGTTGATGACGATGCCGTCCGCGACACCGCGCGCTTCCTGGATCCAGTCGATGAGCTGGCCCTCGTGGTTCGACTGCAGGAAGCGCAGCTCCACCTGCAGCGCGGCGGCCCGGTCCTCGCAGCGCCGCTGCAGGACCGGGAAGCTGTCGCCGCCGTAGGTCTTGCCGGCGTCCAGGCCGTAGAGGTTGGCGTTGGGTCCGTTGAGGAACCAGACTCGGATGGGGGTCGTCGATGGCGTCAGGTCGTCGTTCATGGGGAATTCACGGGTCGCGGGGGCGGGTGGCCTGCATGGCGGGCAGGGCCTGGAAGGCCTCGTTCCAGCGGGCGGCGCCGCCGCAGCGCGCGCGCCAGTCGAGTTCGGGGAAGCGGAAGTCCAGGTAGCCCAGTCCGCAGCCGATGGCGATCTCGCCGATGGTGGGTTCGTCGACCGCCAGTTCGTGCGCGATGTCCTCGATCGCCGCCAGGCAGGCCTCGACCTTTTCCAGCAGCGCGCTGCGCCAGACCGGCCAATGGAACTCCTGCGGGCGGGCGGTCGTCTCGTAGCGCGCGAGCAGCGCGGCGTCGAGCAGGCCGTCGCCCAGCGCCTGGCGCGTCGACGCGGTCCAGCGCGCCGGCCCCGCGGGCGGGAAGATCGTCTCGTCGCCGGCCGTGGCGGCCAGGTATTCGCAGATCACGCGGCTGTCGTAGAGCGACCGGCCGTCGTCCAGGATCAGCGTCGGCACCTTCGCGAGCGGGTTGTGCGCCGCGATGCGCGGGTCGCGCCGCACCGGGTGCGCGGCGCTGTCGAGCAGCTCGATGCCGCCCGCCTGGCCGGTGAGGTGCGCGCAGACCATGACCTTGCGCACGAAAGGCGACGTCGGGGCGAAGAGCAGCTTCGTCATCGCGACACCCGCGCCTGCGACGGCGTGCCCTGCGGCCGGAACACGCTCACACCGTCGCTCGGCAGCGCGAGTCCGGTCACCGAGCCGACCGGCCACTGCTGCATCGCGCCGAGCCCGGCGCTGCGCACCGTGACGACCTGGCGGTCCGCCATCGGAAGGCCGATGTCGATGAAGGTGTCGATGTGGTCGCCCTGGAACACGTGGTTGATGACCGTGCCGCTGAGCACCGATTCCGGATGCAGGCTCTCGAGCCGGATGTTCTCCGGCCGCACGTAGACGTCGAGCCGCTCGCCTTCGTGCGACGCGTCGACCAGGCGCGACTGCGGCAGGCTGATGAAGCCCGCGCCGAGCCGCAGGTGGACGTCGCAGGCGCTGTGGCCGTGGTAGCGCGCGGGGAGGATGTTCACGTCGCCGAGGAAGGACGCCACGAACGGGTCCTGCGGGTTCTGGTAGAGCTCGGCCGGCGACGCGATCTGGCGGATCGTGCCGGCCGACATCACCGCGATGCGGTCCGACATCGCCAGCGCCTCGCCCTGGTCGTGCGTGACGAACACGGTGGTCAGCCCCAGGCGGCGCTGGATCTCGCGGATCTCGACCTGCATCGATCCGCGCAGGCTCTTGTCCAGCGCCGAGAAGGGCTCGTCGAGCAGCAGCACCTTCGGCTCGATCACCAGCGCGCGCGCCAGCGCCACGCGCTGCTGCTGGCCACCCGAGAGCTCGCGCGGCTTGCGGTGGCCGAGCCCGTCGAGCTTGACCAGCGCCATCGCCTCCACCACGCGCCGGGCGATCTCGGCCTTGGGCAGGCGCCGCATGCGCAGCCCGTAGCCGATGTTGCGCTGCACGTCCATGTGCGGGAACAGCGCGTAGTTCTGGAACACGATGCCGATCTGCCGCCGGTGCGGCGGGTCGGTCGTCACCGGTTGGCCGTCGATGAAGATCTCGCCGTTGTCGGCTTCGGCGAAGCCCGCGATCAGGTTGAGCAGCGTCGTCTTGCCGCAGCCCGACGGACCCAGCAGCGTGAGGAACTCGCCGCGCGCGATCTTCAGCGAGACCTCGTGCAGCACGGTCTGGTCGCCGTATTTCTTGACGACGCCTTCGAGGCTGACGGCGGTGTCGGCACGTCGGGCGCCTTCGGTGCGCGGGGGCGAAAGGTTCTGCATGCACGCACGATAAGCCGCATCGCCGGGCGCGGCGCTTTGCTTTTTCCTAAGCCCTGAGTCCGAAAAACGTGGTTCTCAAACGGCGCCCCCGTCATCAGACTCGCCGCCAGCGACCACCTTCTAGGAACCCCCATGTCAGTGGAAAAAATCAACACGCTGGTGATCGGCGCCGGACAGGCGGGCATCGCCATGAGCGAGCACCTGTCGCTCATGGGCGTGCCGCACGTCGTGCTCGAACGCGCCCGCATCGCCGAGCGCTGGCGCTCGGAGCGCTGGGATTCGCTGGTCGCCAACGGCCCGGCCTGGCACGACCGGTTCCCCTCGATGCCGTTCGAAGGCGTCGCGCCCGATGCCTTTCCGCCGAAGGAGCGCATGGCGAAGTATTTCGAGGACTATGCGGCGATGCTCGAGGCGCCGGTGCGCACCGGGGTCGAGGTCACGCGCGTCGAGCGCCACGCGGGCCGGCCCGGCTTCGCGGTGACCACCTCCGACGGCGCGTTCGAGGCCACCAACGTGGTGGTCGCGACCGGCCCGTTCCAGACGCCGGCCTATCCGAGGATCGTGCCGGAGAGCGAGCCGATCCGCCAGCTGCATTCGTCGGCCTACAAGAACCCCGGCCAGCTGCCCGACGGCGCGGTGCTGGTGGTCGGCGCGGGCGCGTCGGGCTCGCAGATCGCCGAAGAACTCCGCCAGGCCGGCCGCACGGTCTATCTCTCGGTGGGCGAGCACTACCGCCCGCCGCGCTCCTACCGCGGCCGCGACTACGTCTGGTGGCTGGGTGCGCTCGGGCTCTGGGACGAGATCAAGATCAAGCCCAAGAAGCAGCACGTCGCGTTCGCGGTGGGCGGCTACGAAGGCGGCAAGACGGTCGACTTCCGCCGGCTCGCTCACGCGGGCATCCGGCTGGTCGGCCTGACCGGCGCCTACCGCGACGGCACGATCGCCTTCGAGGAGGGACTGGGCGCGAACATCGCCGCGGGCGACCAGGCGTACTTCGACGTGCTGCGCGACGCGGACGCCTACATCGAGGACAACGGCCTGCCGTTCCCGCCGCAGCCCGACGCCTGGGAGCTGCTGCCCGACCCGGAATGCCTGACGCATCCGATCCGCAGCCTCGACCTCGCGCAGGCCGGGGTCACGACGATCCTCTGGGCGACCGGCTTCACCAAGGACTACGGCTGGCTCAGGGTGAACGCGTTCGACGAGAAGGGCGAACCGTTCCACAAGCGCGGCATCGCGGCCGAGAGCGGCATCTACTTCCTCGGCCTGCCCAATCTCGTGAACCGTGCCTCGTCGTTCATCTACGGCGTGTGGCACGACGCGAAGTACATCGCCGACCACATCGTGCTGCAGGAGGGCTACCGCACCTACGCCAGGTCCTGAGTCCGTGGGTGCGTCCGTGGCTGTGCCGGGGCCTGGATGTGCGGGTCGAAAAAGCTCGCCGCGCTCATGCCGGGGATGTACTGGTCGGAGATGTAGGAGCGGCATCGCGCCATGAAGACGCCGGCCAGGCGCGAGCGCTTGGCGGGCTTGTAGGTCGCGAGTCCGAGCAGCATCGGCCGGTGCGTGCCGGCCAGCCGCACGCGCACCATGCGCTTGCCGTCGAGCGACTGGTTGGACTTGGGCCGCACGTTGAACAGCGAATAGCCGATGCCGTTGGCCACCATCGAGCGCACCACTTCCTCCGACTTCGTGCGCGCGACGATGTTGGGCGCGACGCCGGCCTGCGAGAACAGCGAGGTGAAGTACTCGCGGCTCATCGGCAGGTCGAGCAGCACGAACGGCTGGGGCGCCAGTTCGGCGAAGGTGACGGCCTTCTGCTCGGCGAGCGGGTGGAGTTCGCTCACCAGCACGTAGGGCGGCAGCGTCGCCAGGCTCTCGAACTCGATGTCGTCGCCCAGGTGCAGGTCGTAGGTGAGCGCCAGGTCGATCTCGAGGGCGCGCAGCTTGTTCATGATGACTTCCTGGTCGCCCTCGACCATCTGGATGTCGACCTTCTCGAAGGCGCGCGAGAAGCCGAAGATCACCTCCGGCGCGATCATGGCCGTGAGCGACTGGAAGCTGCCCACGCGCAGCGCGCCCTGCATCACGTTGCCCGAATCCGAGGCGATCTCGTAGAGACGCAACGACCGGTCCAGCACGTCCTCGCACTGGTGCAGCACCAGGGAGCCGATGGCCGTCAGGCCCAGTCCCTTGGACGGATGGCGGACGAACAGCTGCACGTTGAGTTCGCTCTCGATGTGCGCGATGGCCGCGGAGATCGACGGCGACGAGATGTGGATCTGCGCCGACGCGGCGGCGATGCTGCCGTGCTTCGCGGTCGCGACGAAATACTCCATCTGGCGCAGGGAGACGCGGTTGAGCATGTCGGGATGGGCGCACGCCGGACGTGCGCCGGAAGGGGCGATGAGGGGGTCTGCGGACCAGTGTAGCGGCCGCCTTTCAGAGATCGCCGGGAACGCCGAAGCTCGGTGCCGCGCGCGGGTCCAGCGCCCGCGTGACGTAGGCCTGTTGCTGGGGTTCGTAGATCTTCCAGGTGTCGTACAGCGCGCGCACCGGGTCGCTCTCCACCCAGTCGAGACGCAGGTCGACCACGGGCCAGTCCTGGTCGCCGTAGACCAGCAGGCCGGCCGAATGCACCGGACCTTCCTCGCCGCCGGCGGCCTGGCCGGCGAGCATCGCCTGCATCAGGCGCTCGGCCAGCGGTCCTTCCGCATCCTCGAAGGCCGCCAGCATCGCCGCCGGCACCTCGCGCGTGCGCAGCATGTTGCCGGCGCAGGCCGCGTCGGTGCCGACCGCGCTAGCCAGCGTGCCGAGCGCCTGCGCACCGGTGAAGACCACCGGCGGGTTGCGCGCATCGATGGCCATGATCTGGCGGTAGTCGACGAACGGCCGCTGGCGCAGTTCGGCCACGGCCTGCGCGGGCGTCAGGCCGCCGGCCATCAGGTCGAGCGCGAGCGGCCCGAGCGCCGGGTCGGTGATGTTCTGGCTGGCGGCGGCGCCGATGCCCTTGCGGCCGCGGATGCAGCGTGCGGCGACCGCCGGCGACGACGACGCGACCGCCGCGCCGAACTGGCCGGTCTTCGTGCAGCGTGCGAGGATGGAAAAGGTCATGGCGGCGTCCTCAGTCCGGGATGACGGCGGTGGCGTCGATCTCCACCAGCCATTCGGGCCGGGCCAGCGCGGAGACCACGATGCCGGTCGACACCGGGAACACGCCCTTGAGCCAGCGCCCGACCACCCGATAGACCGCTTCGCGGTAGCGCGGATCGACCAGGTAGATCGTGATCTTGCAGATGTCCTCGAGCTCGCCGCCGGCCTCCTTCAGCAGCATCGCGATGTTGGCCATCGCCTGCTCCGTCTGGCCGCCCGCGTCGCCGATGCAGACGCTCTCCGACGTGTCGAGGTTCTGGCCGATCTGCCCGCGCAGGAACACGGTGCTCCCGCGTGCGACGACCGCCTGGCACAGATCGTTGTCTATCTTCTGTTCGGGGTAGGTGACGCTGGTGTTGAACGGGCGGATGCGGGTGTGCTTCATGGTCGGTGGCGCGGGCCGGTGAATGGGGGAGGCGGACATGGTCGAGCGTGCCGGCCGTCAGCGCCATTTGGGAAACATGAGGCACGCCTAAGTAAAAAGCGACTTGGCCGATGGGCGGCCGCTTCGCATCATCCGTCGGACGATTCAACTTCCATCCGACCGAGGGAACCCCGATGATCCGCAAGCTCCTGACGCTCACCGTCCTCTCCGCCGCGCTCGGCGGCACCTCCGCCTGGGCCCAGGACGCGCTGGTGGTCAGCACCTGGGGCGGCAGCTTCCGCGACCTCATCGACGAGAACATCGGCAAGGAGTTCACCCGCCAGACCGGTGTGCCGGTGAAGTACGTGACCGGCGGCACCATCGACCGCCTGAACAAGGCCAAGCTGGCCTCCACGCCCGAGAGCGACATCACCTTCACCACCTCGCACGTCGGCTGGCTCTACGTGAGCAGCAACCTGTTCACGCAGCTCGACACCGCGAAGATCCCCAACTACGGCCATCTCGTCGACCGCGCGAAGATCAGCCCGTACCACATCGGCAGCTGGGCCTACGTCTACTCCATCGGCTACCGCGCCGACATGCTGCCGGCCGGCGTCAAGTTCGACAGCTGGAACGACCTCTGGAATCCGGCGCTCAAGGGCAAGATCAGCGCGCCCGACTTCGATCCGAGCCACCTGATCGCGGTGTCGGCGATGCTCTCGGGCGGCGACGCGGCGACCTGGGAGAAGGGGCAGGAGAAGCTCAAGGCGCTCAAGCCGAACTTCAAGGCCTTCTACACCAACGACGCCAATGCGCAGCAGCTGATCGCCACCGGGGAGACGCCCGTCGAAGTCATCCTGTCGATGAACGCCTACTACATGGTCGGGCAGGGCGTGCCGGTGAAGCTGGCGATGCCCAAGGAGGGCGCGGTGCTCGGCGTCGACACCATGGGCATCATGAAGGGCTCGACGAAGACCGACCTGGCCTACAAATTCATGAACATCGCGCTGTCGTCGGACGTCCAGTCGAAGATCGTGGCTTCCAAGAAGGCCAGCCCGGTGGTCGACAACGCCGTGGTCTCGGCCGAGGACGCGAAGCTGCCGGGGGTGTTCACCACCAAGGCCCAGTGGGACACGCAGGCCATCGTCATCGACAACAAGCTGCGCGCCGAGAAGACCGCCGAGTGGCGCAAGTGGTTCACCGAAAACGTGATGAACTGAGCGCGGGCGAATGCGTTCCGACCTGAGGACATGGCTGGTCTCGCCGTCGGTGGTGGTCGCGGCGGGCATCGCCGTGTCGCTCCTCGCGGTGCTGCAGTTCAGCTTCCGCGCCCACGTGCCCGGATCGCTGGACGTCGGCGGATTCACCTTCGAGAACTTCTTCGGGATGGGCAAGTCGATCTACTTCGACGCCTTCGCCAACACCCTGCGGCTGAGCGTGGAGACCACGATCGTCTCGCTGCTGGTGGCCTATCCGCTGGCCTACGCGCTGGTCCGCGTCAGGCACCGGGCGCTCAAGTCGTTCATCCTGGTGGTCTCCATCACGCCGCTGTTCCTCGGCGAGATCGTGCGGACCTATTCGTGGATCGCGGTGCTCGGCAGCAACGGCTTCATCAACGGAAGCCTGCGCAGGCTCGGCCTGATCGAGCAGCCGATCGCGCTCATGTTCACCCACCTGGGCGTGCTGGTCGCTCTGGTGCACGTGACGATTCCGGTCGTGGTGCTGATGCTGGCCACGGCCATCTCGCACATCGACCGCGACTACGAGAAAGCCGCCCAGAGCCTGGGCGCCGGCCCGGTCGAGACCTTCCTCACCGTCACGCTGCCGCTGTCGATGCCCGGCATCCTGGCGAGCATCACGACCGCCTTCGCCTGGACGTTCAGCGCCTTCGCCACGCCGCAGATGATCGGCGGCGGCCGCGTGCCGACGGTCTCGACGCTGGTCTACCAGCTCGGCTTCTCGTCGATGAACTTCCCGCTCGCGGCCAGCCTCAGCGTGATGGGTCTGGTGCTCACGGCGACGGCGCTGCTGGCGGTGGGCCTCCTGACGCGGCGGCTGAAGACCGTCGGGGGCCACTGACGTGAAGATCCGCAACGCATCCCCGCGCGTGCTGCAGGTCGCCGGTCCGCTGCTGATCGCCGTGCTGCTCGCCTTCGTGCTGCTGCCGGTGGTGGTGGTGACCATCGCCGCCTTCAACGAACGGGCGCTGCTGGCCTTTCCGCCGGAGTCGTACTCGCTCAAGTGGTTCGCGCGCGTCTTCAGCTACCCGGACTTCCGCGAGGGCTTCCGCGCCACGCTGGTGGTCACAGGCTGGTCGTCGTCCATCGCGCTGGTGATCGGGACCTGCCTGTCGATCGCCGTCAAGCGGCTGGAGTTCGCCGGCAAGCGCACGCTGCTGGCGATCCTGCATTCGCCGCTGGTGGTGCCGCACTTCACGCTCGGGCTCGGACTGCTGATCCTGGTGTCGCAGACTTCCGTGAAGCGGGATTTCGGCATCGTCGTGCTGTGCCACGTGATGCTGGTGCTGCCTTTCGTGCTGCGCAGCGTCTACGTGTCGATGGAAAACCTCGACGAACGCCTGGAGCAGGCGGCGGCCAGCCTGGGCGCATCGCCCTGGAAGGTGCTGTTCACGGTGACGGTGCCGTTGCTGGCGCCGGGGCTGTTCGGCGGCTGGCTGTTCGCCGCGATCATGTCCTTCAGCGAGTTC
>JAKONL010000410.1 GCA_022701965.1 Burkholderiaceae bacterium
GCCTGCAACCGAGGCGGGCAGGCCCGGCACCACGATCTCCGCGATCTCGCGCGGCGCGAAGGCCAGCGACGCCGCCTGGCCGAGCCGGAAGGCCTCCTGCCGCGGCCGGCGGGCGAGACCGATGCGGGGCGTGCCGTCGTACTCGGCACCGAATCGCCGCAGCAGCGAGATAAAACCCGACGCCCACGGCGTCTCGTGCAGCCCGGTCAGCAGATCCAGCATCAGACGATCCCCCTGCCGCCCATGCGCACGGGCCAGCGCGCGATGGTCCCGCGCTGCAGCGACTCCAGGGTCGTCTGCGTGAAGGTGTTGATGCTCACGTGACGCGCCAGGTAATGCTCGAGCACCAGCCCGAACAGGTAGGGACTGGCGCCGGAAAAACCGTCCTCGTCCACGCGCAGCGTGCAGCGCACCCCGCGACCGTAGATGAGCGGTCCGGCGCCCGGCAGGCGCTGCGTCGCGGGCTCGATGCGCGAGCCCGTCAGGCTGTCGATCTGCCGGCGCTGGGCATCGTCGTCGGCGGCGACGAAGAGCCGCAGCATGTCGCGCAGCGCCTGCGCGCCCTCGCGCTGCGGCAGGTCGGCCAGCGGAAGGTGGTTGAAGCCCAGTTGCCGCACGAGTCGCCAGGCGATCTCCCGCTGCGCGAAAGGCGACCTCGGTGCGGTCGGCGCGCGGATCAGGCCCACGGAGGCGACCGGCAGCGAGTCCGCCGGCGTCAGGTCATCGCGACCATTGCGCGGCACGAGGCAAGGCAGATCGCGGTTGGTCAGCCAGGCCCGGACCGACAGCGCCCCGATGTCGTGCGCGATCGGTGCGTCGTGCTGGTCGACGAGCGAGACGAACACTTCCGTCCCGACATACGGGGTGCGCGAACCGCGACGCCGCGACGTGTCGGACGTCGAGCGCGGCTCGCGCCGGAGCGAGAAGTACCGCCCGTGGCGACCCCCGTCGCTGTTGAGCGTCTGGAACAGCGGCCGGAACGTGCCGTCGGACTTGCGGTGCGGCCGCTGGCTGGCGATGGAGCCGATCGCATAGACCTCGAAATCCAGCGGACGCGCCCGGTCCGCGACCACGTGGAATTCGGTCTTCGCAGCGTCGACCTCGATCCTGTCGGTGCCGCGCTCGAACAGATTGACCACCGGCGTGCAGAACAGCGCGAACTGTCCGGCATCGACCAACGCGCCGAGCACTCCCGGCGGCCGCGTGAGCAGCACCACGATCTCCGCTTCCCGGCCTTCGATGCGCGCGAGTCCGGGGGCCAGCCCGGTCAGCGAGAAGAAATGGAACCGCTCGGGACAGGCGAAGTATTCGTGCAGCAGGTTGTGCCCGTGGAAACAGTTCCATTGCAGGGGCAGCAGGCCCTGTTCCGGCAGCAGCCCCTCGTGGACCAGGGCATCGCGGGTGACCACGTGCGGCCGCTGCGCCATTTCGCCCGGCGCTGCGGTGAAGGTCGCGACGGCGCAGGTGTGCAGCAGCTCGACGAGATGCGTCGCGACGGCATCGTCGCCGTGGATGTAGACCGGCAGGCGATCCAGTCCCCGCAGGCCGCCGAACCCGAGCTCCGCAACGGTGCGCAACCGAATCCGCAGGGCACCGGCGACATGCAGGTGCGGCGGCAGATGGCGCGCCAGTGCCGGAATGTCCGGCGGCACGCCGGTCAGGCGCGCATCGACGACCTCGATCGGCCAGAGCGTGACGTCCTGGCTGGAGCGGAATTCGCATGCCGTCGCCTCGCCCGTCGCGATGCGCGAATGGAAGGCCGACCCGCGCGGCACGACCACCCCCTTTCGGAAGTCGCCCTCCCGCATGCTCGGATGCAGTTGCGCGACTGCCATCGACGGCGTGGGCGACAGGTAGTTCGGATAGAGCACTTCGAGCGGGCGCTGCGTGAAGCGAGGAAACTCCGCGTCCAGCTTGATCTGCATCCGCGCCGACATGAAGCAGAAGGATTCGATCAGCCGCTCGACATGCGGATCGGCGATCTCCGTGCCGTGCATGCCCAGGCGCCGTGCGACCTTCGGATGGGTCGCGGCGAACTCGCCCGCCATCTCGCGCATGTAGAGGAGTTCGCTGTTGTAGGTATCGAGCAGATGCGGGTTCATGGAGACGACGGATTCAGGTCGGTGCCGTCCGCACGCGGCTGGTTTCCAGGTCGAAGGCGCTCTGGACGGTGAGGGACAGCGGGTAGGGGCGAGCGTCGATCAGCGCATCGATCTCGAAATGCAGGATCTGGGCGCCACCGAGCGCACGCGGGACGGACACCGGCGTGACGCGCACCGACTCGGGCAGCAACCTCGGCTCGTGGTCGAGGATCGCCCGCCGAAGGGCTCTCTCGATGTCCACCCAGCGCCGCTCGGATGCCTGCGTGCCGGCGAGCGGCGGAATGCCGAAACTGACCGTCGCCGACGCGACGGCGCCATGCCGGCGGTGGTCGATCAGGTCGTCGAGGTTGGTGGCGTTGAGCAGGAAGGCCAGATCGCGCTTCACGATCGCGCGAAGCTCGCTGGCGGAGACGACGTAGGCGGCCGCCGATTCGGTCGGCGCCGAGGGCGCGTCGTCGCACAGGCGGTCGAACAGGGTCGGGCGCAGCTGCTGCATCACCGGTCGGCCCGGTCGTCGCCCGGACGGACGGTGCCGATCGACATCGCGCTGTCGATCGAGACGGCATGGTGTTCGCGTCGCGTCAGGCCCGGCAGCCAGGCCGACGCAGCGGAATGCAGGTCCGGCGCGAAGAGCTGCAGCACGTCCACCCGCGACGGCAGCTGCGCCGGATCGTCCGCGCCGAAGGCATCCAGGCCGTCGATGAGGGCATCGATGCCGACGCGCGGCAACAGGACGTCGCGCATGAGCCGGAACGGGGCGGCCTGCTCGCGCAGTTCGTCGAGCGTGGGCGCCCCGTCGGCGAACCTCGGTCCCGGACGCTGCCATTCGACGGGCCCGCCGAGCTGCAGCGGGTCGCTCGCCGCCGCCACGAACTCCTCGTGAAGTCGATCCAGCAGGTCGCCGGCCGCGTCCTTCGCCGGCATCGTCGAAGGCGCCTGGCGCGACGGCCCGCGGTTGATGTCCAGCCGGTCCAGGGGATCGGGCGCGCCGCGTCGGTCGGGATCGACCATGATGAAGCGCAGCAGGCCGAGCTCGAGGATGTCGTCGACGTGGACGATCGCCTCCTCCCGGAGCGCGACGCGGCGACCGTTGAGCGTGCAGACCATCCGCCTGCTGTGGTTCGAGATCACCCAGGACTCGCCTCGCATCACGATCCGGCAGCGATCGGCCGCCCACCCTTTCCCGGCGTCGAAGGACGCCTCGCCGAGCGCGAGGGCACGCGCCATGCCGCACCCTTCGGGAGGCACGCGCAGCAAGCCGTGCCGGGGCACGCCGTGGCCGGCGACCAGCTTCAGCGCCAGCGCCGGACGGCCGCGCCGGATCGGCTGCGCGGGCTGCACGGGCTTCACGGCGATCCCGTCCACAGGGTCTCCAGGCGGGTCGCGACGTTGACGAAACCGCCGCCGTCGTCCTGCTGCCAGAAGGCGCCCTGGAAACCGGTCGCGATGTCGGAAGCGACCGCGTCGAGCCGCGACGCACGGCCGTGCCGCGCCGGCACGAGGATCCGTTCCGGCCAGTCCGCCCACGGCATGTAGCGCACACCCGCGAGCCGATGTGCGAGGTCGCTCGGCGCCGCCGCGCCCAGCACGCGGTCCAGCAACGCACGACTCCGGGTGGCCAGCACTGCCCGGTCTGCGCTGCCGCGCCAGGCCGCCGGCATCCACTGGGACGCGGCCGGCTCGTGAAGGCGCCAGAGGTCGTCGAGTGCCCGCTCCAGAGCGCGGATATCGGCGGCCTCCGACAGGCCCGCGTGGCGCGCCACGGTACGCGCGAGCCAGAAGAACCAGTCGTGCGGATGCTCGGCATGCGATGCCAGATGACGCTGCAGCCAGCGAGTGGACGCGAGCTGGTAGATCACCAGTGCATGCGGTCGTCCCAGCCGATCGACCGATCGCGATACCACGCCTACGACGAAACGATGCTGCGCGAAGCGCAAGGTTCCGGGTGGCAGGACGAATGCGACCGGCAAGGCGGCGCTTGCAGGCACACGACGCTCCGCGGGACAGGCAGGCAGGAC
>JAKONL010000416.1 GCA_022701965.1 Burkholderiaceae bacterium
GTCCTGCCGCGCCGGCACCTTGGCCTTGAGCTTCTCCGGCAGCAGGCCGCGCACCGACTGGCCGAGCTTCATGGCCGGGGCGAACAGCGGCGAGGTCAGGCCCTCCTTGAGCAGCCAGCGCGTGGCCTTCTCCAGCGGCGGACGCGGCACCTTCTGGTCGACGATCCTGCGGCCGATGTCGACCAGGTGGCCGTACTGCACGCCGCTCGGGCAGGTAGTCTCGCAGTTGCGGCAGGTCAGGCAGCGGTCGAGGTGCAGCTGCGTGGCGCGCGTGGGCTGCTTGCCCTCGAGGACCTGCTTCATCAGGTAGATGCGGCCGCGCGGACCGTCGAGCTCGTCGCCGAGCAGCTGGTAGGTCGGGCAGGTCGCGGTGCAGAAGCCGCAGTGCACGCACTTGCGCAGGATCGCCTCGGCGGCCTGGCCGTCGGCGGTGCCCTTGAATTCGGGGGCGAGTTCGGTTTGCATGGTGGTGGGTCTCGTTGTTCTCGTCTATCGATGTTCGGCGGCTTTCGCGTCCGCCGCGCGCCGCGGCCCGAAACGCGCGGCGATCGCGCCGAGCCGCAGGCGCAGGAAGACCGAGCGGCGCAGGTCGCGCCGCAACGGCGGCAGCGACAAGGCCAGCAGCAGCGCCGCCAGCGGCACGACCCAGACGAAACCGGCGTACTTGAAGCCGGCCGCGCCGACCACGCCGCCCGCGACGAACATCGCCAGCAGGCCGCCGTGGAACCGCAGGGCCGTCCGGTCGGCATGCACGCGGTCGGCGGCCGTCGCGCCGTGCGGGTTGCGGTAGACCAGCCGGCCGACCTCGAGCCCGAGATCGGTGATGTGGCCGGTCATGTGCGTGGTGCGCAGCCGTCCCTTGGACATGCTCGAGCTCAGCCCGTTCTGCAGCCCCATGATGAACGACAGCAGCAGCACCGTGAGCGGCACCGCGAACGGCGTCGGCCAGCTCAGCGTCACGGCACCCAGCAGGCCGAACACCAGCAGCAGCGCCGCCTCCAGCATCAGCGGGAGGGCGAAGGCGCTGCGCAGGCGGTGCCTGAGCCCCCAGTGCACCATCACGGACGCCGCGGCCGCGCCGATCACGAACGCCAGCAGCGCACCGAGCGCGCCGAGCAGCAGCCGCGGGTCGCCGAGCACCGCGCCGTCGGCCACCTGCGAGGCGAAGCCGGACATGTGCGAGGTGTACATGTGCACCACCAGCAACCCGCCGGCGTTCACCGCTCCGGCATTGAAGGCGAGCACCAGGCCGAACATGCGGTCGACCGAGGGCGTGCGATGCCGGCCGGAGAGGTGGAGCAGCCGGCGCATCGGTGGTTCTAGATCAGCCGCCCGCGATGGAAGACGCCGGCCGGATCGAACTCGCGCTGCAGCGCGTGGTGGATGCGTTCGAGTACCGGGGTCAGGGGAGCGAAGCGTGGTTCGGCAGGCCGGTCGGCGGGCGCGGCAGCCGTCCTGAAGAGGGTCGCATGGCCGCCGACGGCCACGGCGGCCGCCCGGAGCGCGGCGCCGTCCCCCGGCCGCGCGAAGTACCAGCGCTGACCGCCGTGCCACTCGACCAGCGGCATGCCGTCGAGCGGCAGCACCGGCGCGGTCTGCGGCACCGACAGCCGCCACAGGTCGTGGCCGCCCGACGCGATGCCGTCGAGGAACCACGGCAGGCGCTGGTCACGGCATGCCGCCCAGTCCGCCGCCGCATCGGGCTGCACCTCGCCGCCCAGATGCCCGCACGCGGCCTCCACCGCGGCGACCGCACCCCGCAGGCGCAGATAAAGCACACCGGTGGCGGCGCCCGCCTGCTCGGCGACCCAGCAACTCGCGTTCAGCGGCAGCGGCCGGCCGCCCCAGCCGTTGAGCAGGTCGAGCGCCTCGCCCTGCGTGCATTCGAAGCGCAGCGTGGCCTCGGCCGGGGCGACCGGCAGCACCTTGAGGCTGACCTCGGCGATCACGCCCAGGGTGCCCAGCGATCCCGCCAGCACGCGCGAGACGTCGTAGCCGGCCACGTTCTTCATCACCTGGCCGCCGAAGCCCAGCACCTGGCCGCGACCGTCGGCCAGCACCGCGCCGAGCACATAGTCGCGCACCGCGCCGACGCTGGCGCGCGCCGGCCCCGACAGGCCCGCCGCGACCATCCCGCCGACCGTGGCAACCGCGCCGTTGCCGTCGCCGGTCCCAAAATGCGGCGGCTCGAACGGCAGGCACTGCCCTTTCTCGGCGAGCGTCGCCTCCAGTTCGGCCAGCGGCGTGCCGGCATGCACCGTCACGACCAGTTCGCTGGGCTCGTAGGAAACGATGCCCGCGAGCGCGCGAGTGTCGAGCAGCGCCCCGTCCGTGGCCCCGGAGGCGGCATTGCCGTAGAAATCCTTGGTACCGCCGCCGCGAATGCGCAGCGGTGTCGCGTCGGCGGCGGCGGCGCGGATGCGCTCGACGATTCGATGGAGCTCGGGGTGCATCCGATCGATGGTAATGCCGGGCGCTTCCGGCCGCATGCAGATCTGCCCTTAGAGCTGTCCCTGGCACACGTACTTCGTGTGCAGGTAGTCGTCCAGCCCGTGCACCGAGCCCTCGCGCCCGTAGCCGGACTCCTTCACGCCGCCGAACGGTGCGGCCTCGGCCGCCAGCGCGCCTTCGTTGACGCCGACGATGCCGGCTTCGAGCGCGTCGGTCACGCGGGCGATGCGGCGCACGTCGTTCGAGTAGAAGTACGCGGCCAGCCCGAAGGGCGTGTCGTTGGCGGCGGCGACGACTTCGGCCTCGGTCTCGAAGCGCGTCACCGGCACCACCGGACCGAAGGTCTCCTCGCAGCTGCAGGCCATCGTCGGATCGGCATTCACCAGCACCGTCGGCGCGTAGTAGTTCGGGCCGTCGCAGTGCGCCGAGCGCAGCCGCTCGCCGCCGACCACGACGCGCGCGCCGCGCGCGACCGCGTCCTGCACGTGGCGCTCGATCTTGTCGACCGCGCGCGCGTTGATCATCGGGCCGATCTGCGAATCGGACGCCGTGGCCGGACCGACCTTGAGCGCGCCGACGCGGCCGGCGAGCTTGTCGACGAAGGCGTCGTGCACCTTCGACTGCACGAACACGCGGTTCGGGCAGACGCAGGTCTGGCCGCCGTTCCTGAACTTGGCCGCCATCAGGCCCTCGACCGCGGCGTCGATGTCGGCGTCCTCGAACACGATGAAGGGCGCGTTGCCGCCGAGCTCGAGCGACAGCTTCTTGAGCGTATCGGCCGAGCGGCGCGCGAGGTGCTTGCCCACCGGCGTCGAGCCGGTGAAGGTGATCTTGCGCACGCGCGGATCGTCGAGCCAGGCATCGACCACCTCCGGCGTGCGCTCGCGCGAGGCGGTCACGATGTTGAGCACGCCCTTCGGCACGCCGGCCTCCTCGGCCAGGCGCACCAGCGCCAGCGAGGTCAGCGGCGTGTCCTCGGCGGGCTTGCAGACCACCGTGCAACCGGCGGCGAGTGCCGGCGCGATCTTGCGGGCGATCATCGCGGCCGGGAAGTTCCATGGCGTGATGGCGGCGACCACGCCGACGGGTTCCTTCAGCGCCAGCATGCGGCGGCCGGTGACCGGTGCCGGGATGACGTCGCCGTTGGCGCGCGTGGCTTCCTCGCCGAACCATTCGACATAGCTCGCGGCGTACAGCACCTCGCCCTTGCCTTCGGCCAGCGGCTTGCCCTGCTCGCGCGAAATGAGGCGACCCAGGTCCTCCTGGTTCGCGACGATCAGGTCGTTCCAGCGCTTGATGATCTGCGCGCGCTGCT
>JAKONL010000432.1 GCA_022701965.1 Burkholderiaceae bacterium
GGGGGGAAGGCGAAGGCGACACGCAGTGCGCCGCAGCCTGGGGGGCGAGTCAATACTCCCAGAAGATGCGCTGCAGTTCCTTGGTGTCGCTGGTCTTGGTCATCGCGACCATCGCCAGGATGCGCGCCTTCTGCGGCCGCAGGTCGTGCGAGACCACCCAGTCGTACTTGTCGTCGGGCTGCTCGGCGTTGCGGATCACGAAGCCGTCGGGCACGCGCGAGGCGCGGATCACCACGATGCCGTCGGCGCGCACCTTCTGCAGGCTCGGAACGATCCGGTCGGCGACCGAGCCGTTGCCCGGACCGCCATGCACCAGCGCCTTGATGCCGCTCTTGCCCAAGGCGTCGATGGCGGTCGACGCCACGCCCTCGTAGCCCATCGCGATCTCGACCGGCGGCAGCGCGGTGATGGTGTCGATGTCGAACTCCGAATTCATCGTGTGGCGCTTGACCGGTGCGCGGAACCAGTAGTTGCGGCCCTCGACCACCATGCCGAGCGAGCCCCACTGGCTCACGAAGGCGCTGGGCTTGATGTTGAAGTTCTTGCTGACGTCCCGACCGCTCTCGATGCTGTCGTTCATGGTCAGCAGCACACCCTTGCCCATGGCGTCCTTGCTGCCGGCGACGCTGACGGCGTCGTACAGGTTGAGCGCGCCGTCGGCCGACAGGGCCGTGCCCGGGCGCATCGAGGCGACCATCACGATGGGCTTGCTGGTGTGGACCGTCAGCGTGAGGAAGTACGCGGTCTCCTCGACCGTGTCGGTGCCGTGCGTGATGACGATGCCGTCGACGTCGCTCTGCTTGGACAGCGCCGACACGCGCTTGGCGAGCGTGAGCAGGTTGTCATTCGTGAGGCTCTCGGACGCCACCTGGAACACCTGTTCGCCGCGCACGTTGGCGACCTTCGACAGCTCCGGCAGGCCGGCGATCAGCTTGTCGACGCCGACCTTGGCGGCGGCGTAGGTGGCGCTGTTGATCGCCGATGCGCCCGCGCCGGCGATGGTGCCGCCGGTCGCGAGGATGACGACGTTGGGCAATGGTGCCGCCGGTGCGGCGGGCGCGGTCTGCGCCTGGGCGATGGCGCCAGCGGCGAGCAGCATGGCGGTGGCCGCGAAGGCGCGCATGCGGGAGGAGAAGTACATGGAATGGATCCTGGGTTGAGGGATGCGATGACACGGCGCTTCCGGAGGGAAGCCGCAAAACGATACAGGCGTCGCGATCGTGCTCCCACGCACGATCGATGCCAAGGCGGCATCGGACGATGCGCGATGTGCAATCCGAACGGTTTCAGGCGCTCTGCCGGCGGCCGCGCGTCGCCACGACGATCGACAGCACCAGCGTGGCCAGCGCCGCGCCCCACAGCGGCCAGAGACCGGTGCGCGAGACCCACCAGGCGAAGGGAGTCAGGCCGCCTCGCCCCTCGACCTCGGCCACCAGGACCCCGCGGGTCAGGCGCGGCAGCGACGCCGTGACGCGGCCGAGGTGGTCGATCGCCACGGTGGCGCCGGTATTGGTCGCGCGCACCATCGGCCGCTCGAACTCGAGCGCGCGCATGCGCGAGATGGCCAGGTGCTGGTCGATGGCCAGGGTGTCGCCGAACCAGGCGATGTTGCTGACGTTGAGCAGCATCGTCGGCGCGGCGGAGGCATCGCGGAAGTTGGCACCGATCTCGTCGCCGAAGAGATCCTCGTAGCAGATGTTGGGGGCGATCCGCTGCCCCTGCCAGACGAAGGGCGCCTGCGCCAGCCCGCCGCGCCGGAAGTCGCCGAGCGGAATGTTCATGAGGTCGGTGAACCACCGGAACAGGCCCGGGACGAACTCGCCGAAAGGCACCAGGTGGTGCTTGTCGTAGCGGTAGGGGGCGACGCCGGGGCCGCCGGCAAGGTCGGTGCCCGGGCGGAAACCGAGCAGTGCGTTGCGATAGCTGACCGTGGCCGGCCTGCCGTCCCGGGCCGGTTCGTCGAAGCGCAGCGGAAGGCCGATGATGGCCGCCTGCCGGCCGTCGACATAGCGGGCCGTGACGTCGTCGAGGTAACCCTCGGGAAGCTGCGAGGGCAACAGCGGCAGCGCGGTCTCGGGCGTGATGACGAGCGGCGCAGTGGCATCGCGCAATTGCTGGCCGTACCAGCGCAGCGCGGTCTCGATGCCGCCGCCCGGAACGAATTTCTCGTCCTGCGGGATGTTGCCCTGCAGCAGGGCGACCGTGAGCCGTCCGCGGGTCGACGACGGCGCATCGGGCGGGGTCCGCAGCAGATCGAGGCCGAAAGGCAGCGCGAAGCAGATGGCGATGGAAGCGACGATCGCTACCGGCGCGCTCCGGGCGGTCCGCACCTCCGCCCGCTGCCCTGCGTTCGCGAGCGCATCGCGCAAACCCTGCGCAGCCAACGCCGCCACGGCCGCGGCGACGGCGCCGATGCCGTACACGCCCAGCCACGGGGCATAGCGCGCGAGCGGACCGTCCACGTGCGCATAGCCCCCCGCACCCCACGGAAAACCGGTGAACAGGCTGTTGCGCAGGAATTCGCCCAGCGTCCATACCGCAGCGAACAGCACCGCCGAGCCGTAGCGGCTTTCCGGCGCCCACTGTGCATAGGCGCCGCAGGCGAAGGCGTAATACAGCGCGAGTCCCGCGGCGAGAGCCAGTACCGCGACGACGGCCAGCGGCGCCGCGAGCCCGCCGTAGGTGTGCAGCGACACGAAGAGCCACCAGAAGACACCGCACAGCCATGCCGTGGCGAACAGCCAGCCGTGAAGCGTGGCGCTGCGCCAGATGGATCGCCGGGGCTGCGCGTCGGGCCGTCGGGCTTCGATGCGCAGGCTGTCGAGCTGCCAGACCAGCGCCGACAGGGACATCAGCTGGAGCCACCACACCGGCTGCCCACTCCCGGGCCACGCGATGGACAGGGCCTGCAGGAC
>JAKONL010000437.1 GCA_022701965.1 Burkholderiaceae bacterium
CCGGCGAGCAGCAGGGCAACAAGGAACTGGCGAGCGCGGCCTTCAACGCCCGCGTGATCCCGAGCGTGGCCTACACCGATCCGGAAGTGGCCTGGGTCGGCCTGACCGAGGACCAGGCCAAGGCCGAAGGCATCAAGGTGACCAAGGGCCTGTTCCCCTGGACCGCCTCGGGCCGGGCCATCGCCAACGGGCGCGACGAGGGCTTCACCAAGCTGTTGTTCGACGAGAGCCACCGCATCGTCGGCGGCGGCATCGTGGGCACGCACGCCGGCGACATGATCGGCGAGGTGGCGCTGGCCATCGAGATGGGTGCGGACGCCATCGACATCGGCAAGACCATCCACCCGCACCCGACGCTCGGCGAGAGCATCGGCATGGCGGCGGAGGTCGCGCACGGCAGCTGCACCGACCTGCCGCCCGTCAAGAAGAAGTGAGCGGTGGGGCTGCCGGCCCCGCCGGCTCTCCCCTGAAAGCAGAAAACCCGCCGAGGCGGGTTTTTTGTTGGATGCCGTCGGTTCGTCGGACGGGGTCGGCGAATGCCCGGCCTTACTCGCCGGCGACCTGGCCTTCGTCCTGCACGCGACGGGCGCCGTCGAAGCGCCTTTGCCAGTAGCTGCCGGTCATGTCCTCGACGCGGACCTTGGCGCCCGGCTTGGGTGCGTGGATGAACTTGCCGTCGCCGACGTAGATGCCGACATGGCTGAACGCGCGGCGCATCGTGTTGAAGAACACCAGGTCGCCCGGCTTGAGATCGCCCCGGTCGACCTTCTCGGTCGCCGCGGCCTGCTCTTCGGCACGGCGCGGCAGGAGGTGGCCGATGGTCTGGTTGTACATCGCGCGGACGAAGCCGCTGCAATCGAATCCGGATTCGGCGGTATTGCCGCCGCGACGGTATGGGACACCCAGGAAGCCGATCGCGGTGACGACCAGGTCGGACGTGCGATCGACGACGTTCTGGCTCACGTGCTGCAGGTGGCTGACGATGCCTCTTTCGGAAAGCATCCGGTCCATCTCGTCCGATCGGTCGTTGGAAGGCGCTGCATGGGCGGCGGAAGCAAGGAGGATCGAGGCAAGTAGGACGGTCATTCGCATGGCGCGTAGGATATGGATGACGCGCCTGTGTGTCAACTTCTGAACGCTATTCAAAACATTTCGTAACTCATTGATTTTGTTGAGATTTCTTGGTTTGAGGGGGTCTAGTTACGTAAAAAGTATGCATTCCTGGGGCTATTGGGTGCAATTTGGAAGTAAGCCGAAAGTTTGTTAAACCTTGTTTCAATGCTCAATTGCAACCGAATGCTGGTTGCAATTAATTGCAACTCGATCGGAGGTGAACTTTTGGCTACACGAATTAAGAAATCCTTGGGATCTGCCTGCTCAGAAATGGTGCGGCCTTTGCTGTTCTCTGCCGCACTCGCGTGCATCGGCGTGGGCACCTCCGCCCAGACGATGACGGGTGTCGATACCGTCGCATCCGGTCTCGAGAATCCCTGGGGCGTCGCGTTCCTGCCGGACGGCCGCTTCCTCGTGACCGAGCGTCCCGGCCGGCTGCGCGTGGTCGCGGCGGACGGAACGCCCGGCGCGCCCGTGTCGGGCCTGCCGGCCATCGATGTCCGCGGCCAGGGCGGCCTGCTGGATGTGGACGTCGACGCCGATTTCGCTGCGAACCGCACCCTCTATGTCTGCTACTCGGAGCCCGGTGCGCCGGGGGCGGGAAACAGCACGGCGCTCGCCAGCGCCCGGCTGTCGGCGGACAACGCCCGGCTCGAGAACGTCAAGGTGCTGTTCAGCCAGCGGCCCAAGGTGTCGAGCAGCGCGCACTTCGGCTGCCGGATCGTCCAGGCGCGCGACGGCATGCTCTTCATGACGCTCGGCGACCGCTTCAGCCGCCGGGACGACGCGCAGAAGCTCGACAACCACATCGGCAAGGTGATCCGCATCCGCAAGGACGGCTCGGTGCCGGCCGACAATCCCTTCGTCGGGCGCCAGGGGGCGCTGCCGGAGATCTGGAGCTACGGCCACCGCAACGGTCAGGGCGCGACCCTCGGGCCCGACGGCCGCCCCTGGATGCACGAGCACGGCGCGCAGGGCGGCGACGAGATCAACGTCGCCCAGGCCGGCAGGAACTACGGCTGGCCCGTCATCACCCACGGCGAGAACTACGGTGGCGGAAAGATCGGCGAGGGCACCGCCAAGGCCGGCATGGAGCAGCCGCTGCACTACTGGGTGCCGTCGATCGCGCCCTCGGGCATGGCGTTCCTGACCAGCGACCGCTACGGCGCGGCCTGGAAGGGCAACCTGTTCGTCGGCTCGCTCAAGTTCGGCTACCTCGACCGCATCGTGCTCAAGGACGGCAAGGTCGTGTCGGAACAGCGATTGCTCGAGGACGGCAACGTGCGCATCCGCGACGTGAAGCAGGGTGCGGACGGCTGGCTCTACGTGCTGACCGACGAAGCCAGGGGCCGGCTTTTGAGGCTGAAGCCGCAGTAACCGCCGCTTCTTGCGTCAGCGCGGGCAGCGCGACAGCGGCAGGGTGGAGAGCATCGTCGCCCACAGGCGCGACCAGGGCGCCCAGTCGTGGCCGCCATCGGTCGTGAAGACGCGGTCGGCCGGCAGCGCGGCGCCGAGCAGGCCGTTGCCGGCCGCGAACCGGTCGGCCCTGCCGTAGCCCAGCCAGAGCTGCGGCGAGCTGATCGCGGCGTTGGCGGTCGAGCGCTTGAAGCCGGTCCACAGCGCCGTCTCGCGTTCGGTGCGCCGGTCGGCCGATGGATTCGCCGACGCGGTCCAGCGCGCGAGGCCGCCCGCCTTGGCCACGTCGTCGGCGATCGCCGGGGCACCCAGGTACGGCGCCAGCGCCACGACGCCGGCGATCTCCTGCGGATGTTCCTGCGCGTAGACCAGCCCGCCGAAGCCGCCGAGCGAGATGCCGACGATCCAGATCGCGCGGTAGCCGTGCGCCCGGGCCGGTGTGATCACGTCGCGGCGCAGGCGGTCGACGAAAACGTTCTTCTCGTAATAGCCCAGGTGCGCGTCGACGCGCACCACGTCGGCAGCGATGCGGGCGTCCTGCACGGCCTTCACGAACCCCTCGCGCACGAACTCGTCGGGGTTCGAATAGACGCCGGGCAGGAGCACGACCAGCGTGTCGGCACGCGCGACGCACTGGCTCGCGTCGAGCTGCGTGTACATCGGGCTGTCTGCGGAGCGGAGACCGGTGCAGCCACCGGCCAGCATCGACACGGCGCAGGCCAGCGCCAGTCGTCCAGGGGTGGAGGGCCAAGCGTCGCTCATCCGGCGGCCGCCCGGCCCGCGACCGGCGCCGGCAGGTCGACCATCACCGCCTGCCCCGGCACCGTGCAGCCGGTGTCGCAGCACCGGCCCGGCTGGCGGTTGCGCGTGATGGCGCGCGCCGGATCGTGCGGCGCCGCGGCCGGTGCGCCGTCGGCGCCGATGCCGCGCTCCAGGATCCGCTCGACCAGCTCGACCTTGGAGCCGAGCGGGTAGTTGCGGTAGATCTCCTGCTTCATCGCCGCCGGCGAGCCGCCGCCGTGCAGGCTGATCACGCTGTACCAGCCGCCCTGGTAGCCGGCGGTCAGGTCCTCGATGAAGCGGGCGGTCTCGATGCGCTGCTCGTAGGGCACGTCCGGGTTGGCGCGCAACACTTCGGACAGCTTCGCGGCGGTCTCGGGGTTGTGGTCCTCGTCGGGGCCGGGCAGGGTGACGATCAGCCCGCCGCTCACGTAGTGGGCGATGCGGTGCATGTCGTAGATCTTGGTGGCCAGCAGCAGCTTGCCGATGTTGCTGAACACCGGGTCGGGCATGAAGACCTCGCAGTGTTCGTCGGCCTTGGCATAGACGCTCGCCGCCACGCCGCAGGCGAAGAAGCTCTCGGTGATGGTGATGAGCTCCACCATCTGCTCGCGCAGGTGCGTCTCCCGGCCCGGATCGAAGCCGTTGGCCTCGCACATCAGCGCGCCGGCGCCGATCAGCAGGTCGCCGAAGCCCGCGCGCGCGCCGATGCAGCTGTGGCGGTGGTGCGTCGCATAGCTGTAGGTGAGGTGGCCCGAATGCTCCCATTCGCCGGCGTAGAAGACGTCGTCCCAGGGCACGAAGACGCGGTCGAACATGCACACGCCGGTGCTCTGGCCGTACTTGCGGCTGAACAGGGCGTCGCCGTGCTCGAGCTTCTCGCCGGGCCGGCCCGCGGGCCGCGCGACGATGGTTAGGCCGGGCGCATCGAGCGGCACCGCGCAGCAGACGGCGAAGTCGGCGTCCTCGCGGCCCATGTTGCGGCACGGCATGACCAGCAACTCGTGCACGTACGGCGCGCCGGTGACGATCGCCTTGGTGCCCGAGATCACGATGCCCTTCGCGTTGCGCTCGACCACGTGCAGGTAGCTGTCGGCATTGGCCTGCTCGTGCGGCCGGCGGCTGCGGTCGCCCTTGGCGTCGGTCATGGCGACGCCGAGCGTCAGGTCCTGGTCCTGGATGCGATGCAGGTAGTTGTGGAAGCGCGCGGTGTGTTCGGTGCTGCCGCGGGCGTCGTCGATGCGCGCCGAGACCTGGGCGATCGCGTTGAGCGCGTCGTGCGTGAGATAGCGCTGGGCGCAGCCGGTTTCCTGGCAGACCAGCCGCACGGCCTCCAGCTTGTTGAGCAGGTCGCCCGAACCCGTGTCGATGTGCGAGAGGCGGTTGACGCGCTTGCCGCTCGTGTGCTGCACGGCCGTCATCAGGCGCTCGTACTCGGGGCGCAAAGCGTAGTCGTAGGTCAGCGCGATGGCGTTGATGCCGGGCTGGAAGGCGGGCTCGTCGGCGACGCTCTCGACCTTGCGGCCGTCGACGAACACGTTGGGGCGATAGCGCCGCAACGATTCGCGGTATTGCGCGCCGGAGAGCAGATGCGAGGGCGGAGCGGTGGCGTTCATCGGCTTGTCTCTCTCGTGGGTGTCCCGGTGGGACGCTGACTGTTTTTGTGAGATTCTCCGACGATACGGCGCGGGCCGCTGTCGCCCGCGTTTCCGACGAATTCCAAGGATCTTCCCCATGCTGCTCGACGCCTCGCAATCCCAACTGGTGCTGGTGGACTACCAGGCCCGCCTGATGCCCGCCATCTTCGAGGCCGACGCGGCGGCGGCCAACGCGGTGCGGCTCGGCCGGATCGCCAGGATGCTCGACGTCCCGGTCTGGGGCACCGAGCAGAACCCGTCCAAGCTCGGCGAAAACCTTCCCGACATCCGCGCGCTGTGCCAGAAGACGCTGGCCAAGATGCATTTCAGCGGCGTCGAGGAGGGGCTTGGCGAATGGTTGCGTCCGCCGGTCAAGGCACCGCAGGGCAACGCCCGCAGCCTGCCCAGGCATCTGCAGAAGCCGGCGGCGGACGAGGAGCGCAATGCCGTCGTCGTCGCCGGATGCGAGGCCCATGTCTGCCTGCTGCAGACGGCGCTCGACCTGCTGGAGGACGAGTTCGAGGTCTGGGTCGTGACCGACGCCTGCAGCTCGCGCACCGAGCGCAACCGGGACGCCGCGTTCGACCGGCTCGCGGGTGCCGGCGCCGAGCTGGTGACCACCGAGATGGTCGGCTTCGAGTGGTTGCGCACGGCCGAGCATCCGGCGTTCCGCGAGTTCCAGGGCCTCATCCGCTGAAGAGCGCCTACCGACATCGACATCGACATCGACCCGCTTCGGCTTCGAAGAGCGGGCGCAACAGGAGACAGATCCGATGACTTCGTACAGCGATTTCCACCGCCGGTCCATCGACGACAGCGAGGCGTTCTGGGCCGAGCAGGCCGGCCTGATCGACTGGCAGACGCCGCCCCGGCAGATCCTCGACGCCAGCAATCCGCCGTTCGCGCGCTGGTTCGTGGGCGGCACGACCAACCTCTGCCACAACGCCGTCGACCGCCATCTGGAGGCGCGGGGCGACCAGCCGGCGATGATCTGCGTCTCGACCGAAACCGGGGCCGAGCGCAGCTACAGCTTCCGCGAGCTGCATGCCGAGGTTCAGTGCATGGCGGCGTGCCTGCTCGCGCTGGGGGTGCAGCGCGGCGACCGCGTGCTGATCTACATGCCGATGATCGCGGAGGCCGCCTTCGCGATGCTGGCCTGCGCGCGCATCGGCGCGATCCATTGCGTGGTGTTCGGCGGCTTCGCGAGCGGCTCGCTGGCCTCCCGCATCGACGACGCCGAGCCGACCGTGATCGTGAGCGCCGACGCCGGCTCGCGTGCGGGCAAGGTGATCGCGTACAAGCCGCTGCTCGACGAGGCGCTGCGGCTGTCCAGGCACCAACCGGCCGCCGTGCTGCTGGCCGACCGCGGCCTCGCGCCGATGGACCTCGTATCCGGACGCGATCACCTGCTGCGCGAGCTGGCCGAACGCCATCGCGATGCGGTCGTGCCCTGCACCTGGCTCGAATCGACCGAGATCAGCTACACCATCTACACCAGCGGCACCACCGGCAGGCCCAAGGGCGTGCAGCGCGACACCGGCGGCTACGCCGTGGCGCTGGCCGCGAGCATGAAGCACATCTTCGATGGCCGCGCCGGCGAGACCTACTTCTCGACCAGCGACATCGGCTGGGTCGTCGGCCACAGCTACATCGTCTACGGCCCGCTGATCGCCGGCATGGCGACGATCCTGTACGAGGGCCTGCCGACCCGGGGGCTCGACGGCGGGCCCGACGGCGGCATCTGGTGGCGCCTGGTCGAGAAATATCGCGTGACGGTGATGTTCAGCGCGCCGACGGCGGTACGGGTGCTCAAGAAACAGGACCCGGCGCTGCTGAAGAAGTACGACCTCTCCAGCCTGCGCGCGCTGTTCCTCGCGGGCGAGCCGCTCGACGAGCCGACCGCGCGCTGGATCGCCGACGGCCTGGGCGTGCCGGTGGTCGACAACTACTGGCAGACCGAATCCGGCTGGCCGATCATCACCATCGCCCGCGGCGTGGAGCACCAGGCGACGAAGTTCGGCAGTCCCGGCGTGCCGATGTACGGCTGGCGCGTGAAGATCGTCCACGAGTCGACCGGCGAGGAACTCGTGTCGCCCGACCAGAAGGGCGTCGTGGTGATCGAGGGGCCGACGCCGCCGGGCTTCATGCAGACGGTGTGGCGGGACGACCGGCGCTTCGTCGAGACCTACTGGAAGAGCGTTCCCGGCAAGACCGTGTATTCGACCTTCGACTGGGGCATCCGCGATGCCGATGGATACTTCTACATCCTCGGACGCACCGACGACGTGATCAACATCGCCGGGCACCGCCTCGGCACGCGCGAGATCGAGGAAAGCATCGCCGGCCATGCCGGCGTCGCCGAAGTGGCGGTCGTCGGCGTCGCCGATGCGCTCAAGGGCCAGGTCGCGGTGGCCTTCGTGGTGACGCGCGATGCCGCCGCGCTCGACGCTGCCGCTTCGCGGGCGTTCGAGGGCGAGATCATGAAGCGTGTCGCCGACGACCTCGGTACGCTCGCCCGCCCGGCGCGCGTGCACGTGGTCGCGGCGCTGCCCAAGACGCGCAGCGGCAAGCTGCTGCGGCGCGCGATCCAGGCGGTCTGCGAGGCACGCGACCCCGGCGACCTCACGACGATGGAAGATCCGCTGGCACTGCAGCGCATCGGGGAACTTGTGGCGCGTTGACGCGCTCCTACGCCGTTCCCAGATGTCATCTGGCTCCGTGGCACAATGCCGCGGTACTCAGGCCCTTCCCTAGCCACAGTCGCATCCGCCAATCGGTCCAGCCGTGTAGCGGAAGGTTTCTTAAACCAGCTAATGCCTCCCCAAGGGAGGCGAAAGTCAGCGGAATATGAGCGATTCTTCGACGCCCACGGCGTCAGCGCACCCGATTTTTCAGGCCTACCAGGGCAACACCTACCTCTTCGGCGGCAATGCCCCCTATGTCGAGGAGATGTACGAAAACTACCTCGCCAACCCCGGCAGCGTCGACGACAACTGGCGTTCGTACTTCGATGCGCTCCAGAACGTGCCGGCCACCGACGGCAGCAGCACGCGCGACGTTCCGCACCTGCCGGTGGTCAACGCCTTCGCCGAGCGTGCCAAGCAGGGCACCACCCGCGTCGTGCACGCGAGCGGCGCCGACTCCGAGCTCGGCCGCCAGCGCACTGCCGTCCAGCAACTGATCGCGGCCTACCGCAACGTCGGCGCCCGCTGGGCCGACCTCGATCCGCTCAAGCGCACCGAGCGTCCGTCGATCCCGGAGCTGGAGCCGTCGTTCTACGGCTTCACCGACGCCGACCTCGAGACCGTGTTCAACACCAGCAACACGTTCTTCGGCAAGGACACGATGTCCCTGCGCGACCTGCTCAACGCGCTGCGCGAGACCTACTGCGGCACGATCGGCGCCGAATACATGTACACCACCGACCACCAGCACAAGCGCTGGTGGCAGCAGAAGCTCGAGAGCGCCCGCACCAATCCGAAGCTCACCACCGAGCAGAAGAAGAACGTGCTCGAACGCCTCACGGCCGCCGAAGGTCTCGAGCGCTTCCTGCACACCAAGTACGTCGGCCAGAAGCGCTTCTCGCTCGAAGGCGGCGAGAGCTTCATCGTCGCGATGGACGAGATCATCAACGACGCCGGCGCCAAGGGCGTGCAGGAG
>JAKONL010000487.1 GCA_022701965.1 Burkholderiaceae bacterium
AACATCGCGACCCGGAACAGCCCCAGCCGGTGGATCAGCGTGGAGAGGATGTCCATGCGGATGCCGGCGCGGTCGGTCACCGGCTCCACCGGCCGCCAGCGCTGCAGCGGCCCGATCACCGCGATCAACACGGCGATCTGGATCAGGCCCACCAGCAGCCATCCGGTGGCGTCGAACGCGTCCTCGATGCGGCCGCCGAGTCCCAGGGCATAGACGAGCGGCTGCACCAGGGTCTCGAAGACCCACTGCTGGCAAGCCGCGAACCGATCCGTCAACCACTCCACCATGTTCTCTGTCCTTTCGAAGACCCCGACTCAGGGATGCGACGCGATCCAGGTCGTGTAGGCCGGGTGCCGACGCAGCGTCTCGAAGCAGAAGCCCCTGGCCTTCAGGCCGACGATCAACGGCTCGAGCACGGCCGGCGCCCAGGGCTCCTTGCGCGACCAGATGCCCAGGTGCGCCAGCAGGATATCGCCCGGCCGGATGCCGTCGAGCGCCTGCCTGAGAAGACGCTCGTTGCTGAACGTCTCGCTCGGCAGTTCGTCGCCCAGAAAGCCCGCGGGGGCCCAGCCCACGTGCTTGAAACCGCAGGCCTCGGCCGCCGCGAGCAGCTTGGGCGACGTCTTTCCGCCCGGCGCACGGAACAGTGGCAGCGGCCTCTTGCCGGTCAGACGCGCGATGCGGTCGCTCGCCTTGGCGACGTCCGCGCAGTACTGCGCGGGCGTCCACGTCGATTCGCGGCCTGCCGAAACGCCGGCCGACGGACGGATCCGGAAGCCGGGCACGGCACCGCGTTCGTCGGCGCGCCAGTAGGCATGATCGTAGGTGTGCGAGGCGAACTCGTTGCCTTCGGCAGCGCGCGCCTTCCACCAGGCGGCCCAGTGATCGTCCAGGCTGTCGCCGTCGGTCAGCGTGCGTTCGGCGGCGACGAAGAAGGTCACTCGCACGTCCTGCCGCGCGAGCACTTCGGCGACCAGCGGCGCCACGCCCATGTGTCCGGTATCGAAGGTCAGGTAGACCGGCTTCTGGCAGGCGCCCTGTGCGCCCGCGCCCAGACAGCCGAACACCGCCGCAGCGGCCAGCGCGGCGCGCGCATGTCGGCGCAGACGGCCGGCGATCGCCGTCCTAGCGCAGCTTCGCATGGTCGAGCGTCCAAGCCCCGTGCGGCGAGCGTCCCACGTTGACCTGCCGTTCGAGCGCGCGCGTCGTCAGGTCGACCACGCTGAGCTTCTTGGCCCATCGCGAGGTCACGTAGAGCCGCTTGCCGTCGGCGGAAACGTCCATGCAGTCCGGCCCGCCCGGCACCGCGTAGCTCTCCGTCACCTGGAGGCTCCTGATGTCGATGCGGCTGATGCTGTTGGCCACGCGATTGCTCACGAAGACGCTGCGCCCGTCGCCGGCGGAACGGAAGGCGTGCGCGCCCTTGCCCGTCGGAATCCTGCCGACCACCTTGGGCTGCGGTCCGGCGACGTCGAACACCTGCACGCCGTCGCTGCCCGTCAGGCCGACCAGGAGCGTCTTGTCGTCGTGGATGCCGAAGATGTCCGCCGGCATCGGGCCGGTACCGACGCGCCAGCGGACGGCCTGGGTCGCGAGATCGATGGCGATCAGTTCGTTGCTGTCCTGCATCGTCACGTAGGCGACGGTACTCGCGTTGTCGATCCAGATGTGGCTCGGCGTCTTGCCGGTGACCACGCGCTTGGCGAGCTTGAGTTCCTTGCCGTCCCAGCGATAGACGTCGACATGGTCGAGCCGGTTGCCGGCCGTGACGAACCACTTCATGTCGCGCGAGAACTGAAGCTGGTACGGATCGATGATGCCGTAGACCACGCGCTGGACCTCGGCGGTGCGCGGATCGAGGAAGGTGAGCGAGTCGCCGGCCGAGTTCGCCACGATGAGCGAGCGCTCGTCGGGCGTCATGTAGAGGTGGTGCGGCTCCTTGCCGGTAGGGATGCGCTTCGTCTCGGTCCAGGTCAGCGGATCGATGACGCTGACCGTGGCGTCCAGCGAGTTGAGTACGAAGAGCGGATGCGGCACTGCGCCGGCTGCCGGACCGGGCGCGGTCGGCGCAGCCGAAGCGAGTCGTGGAATCAGGGTCGTCGCGGCGGCAGCACAGGCCAGGGCGAGGGCCGAACGGCGGCCGGTCGAGAGTGCGGTAGGGAGCAAGGGAGATTCCAGAAGAACGGTTTCGAAGCTTAACGACCGACACTTGCCTGAGGCTGACCTCAGCGCAGTGTCCTGAGCGAATCGACCTCGTCGAGCGTCAGCCAGCGCCATTGTCCGGGCGGCAGATCCGGCGCGAGCGTGAGCTCGCCGATACGCGAGCGATGCAGTCCTTCGACCCGGTTGCCCACGGCGGCGAGCATCCGCTTGACCTGGTGGTACTTGCCTTCGGTCAGCGTGAGGCGCAGGTGCAGGGCATCGACGAGCTCGCACGCCGCGGCACGCACGGGTTTCGGGTCGTCGTCGAGCACCACGCCGGCCAGGAGACGCGTCACCTGGACATCGTCGACCGGGTGCTTGGTGGTCACCTCGTACACCTTGGGCACGTGGTGTTTCGGCGATCCCATGCGATGGATGAACTGACCGTCGTCGGTGAGCAGAAGCAATCCGGTCGTGTCCTGGTCGAGCCGGCCGATGGCCTGGACGCCCTGCACCGCGCCCTTGTTCGGCCGCAGCCGCAGCGGCGACGGCAGCAGCGTATAGATGCTCGGATAGGTCGAAGGCTTCTGCGAGCACTCGGTGCCCGCAGGCTTGTGCAACATCAGGTAGGCCTTCTCGTGGTAGGTCCACGACGTGCCCTGGACCGTGAACGCCATGCCTTCGAGCGGACGCCCCTGGTCCGACGGCAGATCGGCCTGCGGCTCCCTGATCCGGACGCCGTCGACGGTGACGAGGCCCTGCTGGACGAGGCCGGCGCAGACCCGGCGCGTGCCGAAACCCTGGCTGTAGAGAATTTCCTGAAGCTGCATCGTTGACGAAAAAGGAAACGAGCGCTGCGACGTGCGGCGACCGTCGCCGATTGTCGTTCAGTAACCCAGCGCCGATCCGCTGTTGCGGCGCGGGTCGTTCACACCGTCGAAGCGGTTGTCGCCCACCGGCTTGCTCCCGAGGAACGGCGCGCCGACGCCGCCCGAACTCGGCGCGCTCTTGCAGAAACCGTCGGCGCCGCGCTGGCTCACGGCATGCAACGTCCGGGCGAGCTCCTTCTGCACGAGGTTCCCGCCGACGACGCAAGGCTCGCCCTCGGCAAGAAAGATGGCACCGGAATCCCGGGCATTCCTGAAATCGGCTGAGGCCGTGGCGAGCATGAAGCCCTTCTCGGCCAGTTCGATCGCCGGCTCGAGCAGAGCCGTGCGCCGCATCGTCCCGTACTGCAGGCGCGAGGTCACCAACTCGGACACGGTACCTGGAACGCCGACCACAAGGTGAGCGTTGGTACTCGATTTCTTGACAAGGTTGCCGTCCTTGTCGAGGTGCAGGCCGGCCGTCGCGGCAAGAGGTACGTTCTCCCGGAAATCGCGGAAGGTTTTGCTTCCATCCGCAAACTGGAGGGTCATGAAGCCGCCGCCGCCCAGGTTGCCGGCTGCCGAATCAACCCACCCTGCCGTTCCGAGCAGCGACCGGCGCCTGAAAGCCTGCGCCCTCCGCAGCCGCCATGAGCACGATCGACGGTAAAACGACGCGCCACGCAGCCGACGGCTGATACCGCAGTTGAATTGCACGTCAGGCGACGAGCAATCCCTTTCGCTGCAGCCCCTGCAGAGCCAGCATCGTTTCGTCGCGGACGAATCCAGAGGGCACGTCGCGCCACTCCATCGGCTTGCCGTCCCGGGCGAACCTGAGCTGGTCTGCACGCGTCGCTGCAGTCACCTCGGCCTCGAGCGTCTCGAGCGAACGCGTTCCATCCAGCAGCGGCATCAGGAAAGTCTCCAACGGCGACAACGCGACCTGCTCATGCCACTGGTTGCATGTCGCAGTAGGGCGTTCACCGTGCGCGAAACTTTCGAACGCACGACGGTTGCCCTCGAGCGCGCGTGGCAGAGCGGATACACGACTCGCCACCTCCGGCTTGACACTGCGAACGTGCACGGCTCCGACGATGAGCAATTCCTCGATCATCGCCAGCACCAGCGGGCGGACCACCGATTCGGGCTCGTCCAGATGCGACAGGACACCCGCGATGATCTCATCGAGACTCGACGCAGCGGGGAACTGCGCACTCAGCGTCAACGCGACCGCCTTGTGCACCGGATGGCGAAGCGTGACCACCCTTCCGAACGACGCCGTACAGGGCTGCTCGGTACTATCGAGAACAAGCGCGTTGCCGTCGCGGGCCGCATACGTGCCGGCGTAATGCATCGAGCCGATGCGCTGCGGATCGAGCTGGTAGCGGATCCGACCGGCGCGTTCGGCCTTCACTAGCAGCGTCTGCCGGAAGGTCCGGTTCACCAGGAAGTCGAGGTATTGCTCCATCACGACCTGGCTTCCGCCACACTCCTTGAGCAACGGCTCCCTCACGCCCTCCGCATAGTTCTGTACGAACATCGAGGACGAATCGGATTCGGCAAGGTAGGCCAGTCCATGGCGGCCGGCTCGGTCGACGAACTCCTTGAAATAGCACGGCGCGTTGTACGGTTCAAAGAATTCGTGCAGCAAATAGCTGGAATGGGCGCCACGAATGATCGGCATGGTTTCATCCATTGCCTTCCTCAGGACGCTGTCGGGTCTGGAGGACTGTTCGAGGAATTCCAGCATTCCACGCCCGAACGCCAG
>JAKONL010000619.1 GCA_022701965.1 Burkholderiaceae bacterium
CCACATCACCGCCGCCGCGATCGAGGACGAGGCCTACGCCACCGCCAACAACAAGGTCCGCTACAACGGCGCGGTGCCGATGTGCGGCGTGCTGGGCGACACCGAACTGTTCGACTACTTCGGCGCCGCGCAGGTCACGGCGCAGGCGCTCGCGGGCGTGCCCAACAGCCCGATCGCCAACTGGCCGAACGTGCAGGCGCAGGTCACGGCCGCGCTGTTCACGCGCTTTCCGGCCACGCCGGTCGCGACGACGGCGCAGGGCGCCAAGTACAAGAGCGTGCTGAAGAACATCACCGGCGGCGAGCGTCCGATCTTCGAGCTGGGCCTGGCCTACGGCGGATCGTTCTCGGCCGCCTACGGCGTGTTCGGTCTCGACGGCACGGTCAACGGCATCCTCAACAAGAGCTCGCTGGACACCAACCGCTTCGTCTACGCGATCGACAACGATCCGGCCGGTTCCGCCGCGCTCAACGCCTCCGCGCAGAAGCTCACCGCCGCGCCCGATGCCAACCGTCTGCGCCGCGACGGCCTGCGCTGGGTGCCGGTGACCACCGGCAACATCCGCATCCCGGTGGTCACGCTGCACACGCTCGGCGACCTCTACGTGCCCTTCAGCATGGAGCAGATCTACCAGCGGCGCGTGACCGCGCGCGGCAACGGCAACCTGCTGGTGCAACGTGCCATCCGCGGTGCCACCCACTGCGACTTCACCGTGGCCGAGCAGAACGAGGCCTTCGAGGCCATGGTGCGCTGGGAACGCGACGGCGTGAAGCCCGCCGGCGACGACGTGGTCACCGCGTCGACCGTGGCGCAGCCGAGCTACGGCTGCCGCTTCACGCGCAACACTCCGGGCGCCGATGACACGGCGACGACGCTGCAGCTGCGCACGCTGATCGCGAGCACCACGGCGCCCTGCCCGGCGCAGTGAGGGTCGGCGCGAGGTGCGGGACGGCGGGCGCTAGCGGCCGGCGCACCGGGGCTTGCGCTGCCGCAACTTCGCCGCGGTCCGCCGCAGGCAGTCCACCAGCCGCTCGGTGCTCGGCGTGCTGCGGCGCCCCCGCAGGCTGATCAGGCCGACCGGCGGCAGCTCGATCGGCACCTCGATCGCCAGCAGGTCGAGCACGCCCTGCTTCCGGAAATGCAGCGCGACCGCGCGCGACATGAAGGCTGCCGCATCGCGCTGCTGCAGGAAGCTCAGCTGGCCCAGGAACGACGCCGTCTCGACGATGTCGAGCGGCGGATGCAGTCCCTCGCGCAGGAACATCTGGTCGAGCTTCACCCGCAGCGATGCCCAGGGCGGCGGCACGACGCAGCAGATCGCCGCCAGGTCGCTCCAGGCCGGCTTGCGCTTGCCGAGCAGCGGATGCCCGGGCCGCACGACCACCGCCATCGGCTCCTCCAGCAGCGCCTCGGTCACCAGGTCGGGCGACGCGTAGCCGGGTTCCAGGCGGCCGACGAACAGGTCGAGTTCGCCCAGCCTCAGCTTGGGCAGCAGCCGCGTGAGATCGCCCTCCTCGATCAGCACGGTGGTCTGGGCCGACTGCGCCTTGAGCATCTCGACGGCGCGCGCCAGCAGCACCGGCGTCGCCACGACCATCGCGCCGACGCTGGTGCGGCCCGCCGCGCCGCTGGCGACCGCGGCGATCTCGTCGCGCGTGCGGTCGTAGTCGGCGAGCACCGAGCGCGCGAAGCGCACCACGCTGTCGCCCGCCGGCGTGGGTACGGAGCCGCGCGTCGACCGCTCGAACAGCGAGAACCCGAACATGCGTTCGATCTCCGCCAGCGTCTTGGAGACGGCCGGCTGCGTGACCGACAGGAACTCCGCCGCGCGGCCCAGGTGGCGGAACTGGTCGAGCGCCACCAGCATCTGCAGATGCCTCAGCTTGAGGTTGGAACGCAGCACGCGATCGATCTCGCTCATGGGGATGGCCGGGCGCTTCATCACCTGCAGGCAATGAAGCGAGTCCGCTAATTCATTGGAAGGTGATGATTGTCTGCGGAAGAATCCGGCTGCGGCGCGGCACCTTCGCGCCGACGACGACAAAGAAGCCAATGACTTCCGGAGACAAACCATGACCCACGACCGTCACGTCCAGCGGCGCCGATTCATCGCCGGCGGCCTCGGCGCCGCCGCGATCGCCGCGCTGCCGCGGCTCGCCGCCGCCGCCGACTATCCCGAGCGCCCGATCACCTTCATCTGTCCGTGGCCGGCCGGCGGCACGGCCGACCGGTCGATGCGCACGATCTGCCAGATCGCGGCGCGCGAACTCGGCCAGCCGGTGGTGCTGGAGAATCGTGCCGGCGCGTCGGGGATGATCGGCACCAAGGCGCTCGCGACCGCGCGACCCGACGGCTACACGATCGGCCAGGTGCCGATCTCGGTGACGCGCTTCGCGCAGCTGGGCAGCGTGCAGCTCGACCCGCTCAAGGACCTGTCCTACATCGCGCGCACCTCGGGCCAGACCTTCGGCATCGCCGTGCTCTCGACATCCCCTTTCAAATCGCTGCGCGAGATGGTCGCGGCGGCCAAGGCGAAGCCCGGCACCGTGACCTATGCGCACGCGGGCATCGGCGGCGCGACGCACGTCGGCATGGAGCAGTTCGCGCAGGCCGCGGGCATCAAGCTCAACGCCATCGCCTACAAAGGCGGTGCCGCGGCGCTGCAGGACGTGCTGGCCCAGCAGGTCGACATGCTGGCCGACAGCAGCTCCTGGGCACCGCACGTGGAAGCCGGCAAGCTGCGCCTGCTCGCGACGTGGGGCGAGGCGCGCACGCCGCGCTTCAAGGACACGCCGACGTTGAAGGAACTGGGCTACGACGTGGTGGTCGAGGCGCCCAACGGCATCGGCGCGCCGCGGGGCCTGCCGCCGGCGGTCGAGAAGCGGCTGCGCGACGCCTTCCGCGTCGCGGTCGCCAGCGACGAATTCCGCAAGGTGGCCGACAGCATCGACGCGCCCGTGATGTA
>JAKONL010000156.1 GCA_022701965.1 Burkholderiaceae bacterium
CGGCAGCCACGGGCTGGTCACGACGCCGGGCGCGACGCGCTTCTACCGCTCGGACGGCGACCTCGCGGTGCAGCGCACGAGCCTGCGCCTGGACACCGGCGCACGGCTCGAATGGCTGCCGCTGGAGGCGCTCTGCTACAGCGGCTGCCGCGCCGAGAACCGGCTGCGCATCGAAGCCGCCCCCGGCGCCGAACTCCTCGGCTGGGACGTGACGGCGCTCGGGCTGCCCAACGCCGGCAAGCCCTTCGAGCACGGCAGCCTGCTGCAGCACATCGAGGTGCCGGGCGTCTGGCTGGAACGCGGCCGCATCGACGCCGACGACCGCCGCCTGCTCGACAGCCCGCTCGGTCTCGCGGGGCAGCGCTGCCTGGCGTCGCTGTTCTTCGTCAGCGGCACGCCGATCGCGCGGGCCCGGTGCGAGGAGATGCTCGGCATGGCGCGTGCGCTGGCGGATGCGCACCCCCTCGCCGCGAGCGCCGGCATCACCAGTCCGCATGCGGAGATCGTCGTGCTGCGGGTGCTGGCGCCGGTGGTCGAGCCGGCGATGCACCTGCTGCGGCAGGTCTGGCAGGCGTGGCGCACCGCGCTCTGGCAGCGCCCCGAAGGCGCACCGCGGATCTGGTCGATGTAGGCGCTGCCGGCCCTGCGAACGCTGGGCGTTTCCCGGACCGCCCCGCCGACGCGTTGTCTAGACTGCGCGCCATGCAAAGACGAATCTTCCTTGGCGCAGCCAGTGCCGCCGGCACCCTCGGCGCCACCGGCTGCGCCGCCGTGGCACCGCTTCCCGCGGCCGACGCCGCACCGGCGACGCCCCCGCCCGCCGCGCGCGCCGCCGGCCTCAAGCCGCTCGGCGGCGCCCAGCGCAACTTCGACTACGCCTGGCTCAAGGGCGCGGCGCGCAATCTGTCGCAGCGGGCCTACGAGCCGCACGGCCGCGCGCTGCCGCCCGACGTGGCCGCGCTCGACTGGGACCAGTACCAGGCGATCCGCTTCAAGCCCGGCCAGGGGCTCTGGGCCGACGAGGCGCTGCGCTTCCAGGTCCGGCTCTTCCATCTCGGCCTGTTCTTCAAGCGGCCGGTGCGGATGTTCGACGTGGTCGGCGGCCAGGCCCAGGAACTGGCCTACGACCCGGCCATGTTCGACTACGGCCGCAGCGGCCTCGACGGCGCGAAGCAGCCCGGCGACCTGGGCTTCGCGGGCTTCCGGGTCAACGTCGCGCCCGCGTTCGCGAGCGACGTCGCGGCCTTCCTGGGCGCGAGCTACTTCCGCGCGGTCGGCGCCGAAGGGCAGTACGGCCTGTCGGCGCGCGGCCTCGCGGTCGACACCGCCCTGCCGCGCGACGAGGAGTTTCCGGACTTCACCGACTTCTACTTCGAGCGGCCCGCGCCCGGCGCGAACACCCTGGTCGTCTACGCGATGCTCGATTCGCCGAGCGTGGCGGGCGCCTACCGCTTCGCGATCACGCCCGGCGACGTGCTGACGATGGACGTCGACGCGGCCCTCTACCCGCGCAAGCCCATCGAGCGCATCGGCATCGCGCCGTGCACCAGCATGTACCAGACCGGCGAGAACGACCGCCGCATGGCCAACGACTGGCGCCCCGAGATCCACGACTCCGACGGCCTGCAGATGTGGAGCGGCAGCGGCGAATGGATCTGGCGCCCGCTGGCCAATCCGGCGCGGCTGCGCTTCAACGCCTTCGCCGACCGGGACCCGAAGGGCTTCGGCCTGATGCAGCGCGACCGCGACTTCGACCACTACCAGGACGACGGCGTGTTCTACGAGAAGCGTCCGTCGCTCTGGGTCGAGCCGAAGGCCGGCTGGGGCGACGGCGCGGTGCAGCTGGTCGAGATACCGACCGTCGACGAGACCTTCGACAACATCGTCGCCTTCTGGCATCCGGCCCGGCCGGTGCTCGCGGGCGAGGAACTGCTCTACGGCTACAAGCTGCACTGGGGCGCGACGGCGCCGGTGCGGCCGCCGCTCGCGGTCTGCGTGGCGACGCGCACCGGCCAGGGCGGCGTGATCGGCCGGCGGCGCACCTACTGGTCGTTCCGCTTCGCGCTCGACTTCTCGGGCGGCGAGCTCGCCGGCATCGATCCGAAGGCGATGGCGCTCGAACCGGTGATCGGCATCTCGCGCGGGCGGGTCGAAGTGACGTCGGCGCGGCCGCTCGCCTCGGTGTCGGGCGTGCGGGTGATGTTCGACGTGGTGCCCGACGACACGACCGAACCGGTCGCGCTGCGGGTGTTCCTGCGCGCCGGCGACCGCGCGCTCAGCGAGACCTGGCTCTACGAATGGACGCCGCCGGCGATCGGCGACCGCCGGCTGTCGGCGGTCGCATCGCAGGATCTCGTTCAGGCCGCCTGAGGCCGCGGCACGCGGTCGGTCGCGGCGAAGAGCGCGAGGCCGGCCGCCGTGAAGGCACCGCCCAGCAGGCACACGCCGGTCCAGCCGTGGAAGGCGTAGACCGCCGCCGCCACGCCCGAGGCCACGGCCGCGCACAGGAAGATGAAGGTCATGAACAGGCCGTTGAGCCGGCCGCGCAGCTCCGGCGCCAGCATGTAGAG
>JAKONL010000037.1 GCA_022701965.1 Burkholderiaceae bacterium
CGACAAGCCCTATGTCCGGGTGAACGGCAAGCTCGTGCCCGCGACCTGAGACGAGGCGTTCGCCGCGATCAAGGCGGTCGACGCGGGTTCGAGCGTCGCGGCCGTCGCGGGTGATCTCGTCGATTGCGAGACGATGTTCGCCGCCAAGGCGCTGCTCGGAAAGCTCGGTTCGTCGCTGCTCGAGGGGCGGCAGACGGGGATGGATTACGACACTTCCAGCCTCGCCGCGGTGAATTTCAATACGACGATCGCCGGCGTCGAAGAGGCGGACGCGATCCTGCTGCTCGGCACCAACCTGCGCTGGGAAGCGCCGCTGGTGAACACCCGCATCCGTAAGGCGATCAAGAAGGGCGCGAAGGTCTTCGCCATCGGGCCGGAAACCGAGCTGACCTACAAGGTCGAATGGCTCGGTAAGGACCTGTCCCTGCTCGGCAACCTGCCGGAGGCGGCCGCACAGCTGTTCACCGACGCCAAAAAGCCTTTGGTCATCGTCGGCGGTGGCGCGCTGAAGGGCGGCCATGGCGCCGCGCTGGCCTTCGCGCGGCAGTTCAACCTTGTCCGCGAGGGCTGGAACGGCTTCAACGTCGTCCACATGGCGGCGAGCCGGATGGGCGGGTTGATGCTCGGCTATGCGCAGAAGGGCGGCATCGCCGACCTGACCGGCGCCGGCGTCACCTTCTTCCTCGGCGCGGACGAGGTGGATTACACCCGGTTCGCCGGCTTCAAGGTCTATATCGGCCATCACGGCGACACGGGCGCGCATCATGCCGACGTGATCCTGCCGGGTTCGACCTATGCCGAGAAGTCCGGCACCTGGGTCAATCTGGAAGGGCGCGTCCAGCGCGGCGAGCGTGCGGTGTTCGCACCGGGCGACGCGCGCGAGGATTGGTCGATCTTCCGCGCCCTGTCCGACGTGATCGGCCGGCGTCTGCCGTTCGACAGCCTGGCGGGCCTGCGCGAAGAGATGTTCGGCGAAGTGCCGGCGCTGCGTGACGAGGGCCTGGTGTCGTTCGACTGGCAGGTGCCGGCGCTCGACGGCAGCGCCAGCGGCGTGCTCGACGGCTATCCGATCAAGGATTTCTACCTGACCAACGCGATCTGCCGGGCGAGCCCGACCATGCAGCGCTGCTCGGCCGAACTCGTCCATGGCGAGACCTTCGCGGAGGCTGCGGAATGACCTCGTTCTTCGAAACCACCGTGGGCCTGCCCTATGGCTGGGCCTGGTTCGTGTCGACGATCATCGGCATTCTGGTCATCGCGCTGCCGCTGATGCTGGCCGTGGCGATGATCATCTATGCCGATCGCAAGATCTGGGCGGCGATGGCGCTGCGGCGCGGCCCCAACGTCGTCGGGCCGTTCGGCCTGCTCCAGTCGTTCGCCGACGGCCTCAAGGTCTTCCTCCAGGAAACGATCGTTCCCGCCGCGGCGAACCGGACCTTGTTCCTGCTCGCGCCGATCATCACCTTCACGGTGGCGCTGATCGTCTGGGCGGTGGTGCCGTTCGGTGCGGGCGTGGTGCTCGCCGACATCAACGTCGGCCTGCTCTATGTGCTCGCCGCCTCGTCGCTCGGCGTCTATGGCGTGATCCTGTCGGGCTGGGCGTCGAACTCCAAATATCCCTTCTATTCCGCGCTGCGTGCCGCCGCGCAAATGGTCAGCTACGAAGTCGCGATCGGCTTCATCCTGATCTCGGTGGTGATGTGGGCGGGGACGTTCAACCTCAGCGGCATCGTGCTGGCACAGACCAGCACGCTCAACCTTCACATCAATGCGTTCGGCATCAACCCGTTGCTCTTCCCGATGGCGGTGATGTTCTTCATCTCCAGCCTCGCCGAGACGCAGCGCGCGCCGTTCGATCTGACCGAGGCGGAGAGCGAGCTCGTCGCCGGCTATCAGACCGAGTATAGCTCAATGAGCTTCGCGCTCTTCTGGCTCGGCGAATATGCCAACGTGCTGCTGATGTGCGCGCTGAACGCGACGCTCTTCTGGGGCGGCTGGCTGCCGCCGATCGACTGGGCGCCGCTCTATTACGTGCCGGGGATCATCTGGCTGTTCGCGAAGATGCTGTTCTTCTTCTTCGTGTTCAGCTGGGTCAAGGCGACGGTGCCGCGCTACCGCTACGACCAGCTGATGCGGCTGGGGTGGAAGGTGTTCCTGCCGCTGTCGCTGTTCTGGGTGTTCCTGGTGTCGGGCGTGCTGATGCTGATCCGCGTGCCGGTCGGCGGATGAGCCGGGCCAGCGAATGGATGATCGCCCGCGGCCTCCGGCCGCAGGCGTTACGTGACCGGGCGCTTGCAGGCGTCGGGATCGGATTGTTGGTCGTCGTGTTCGACCGAATGACGGGATTGGGCTCTTGAGCGTCGCACAGATCATCAAGTCGTTCACCTTGTGGGAGTTCGTGAAGGCGCACGCCCTCACGCTGAAGTATTTCTTCAAGCCCAAGGCGACGATCAACTACCCTTATGAGCGCAACCCGGTCAGCCCGCGGTTCCGCGGCGAGCACGTGCTGCGCCGCTATCCGAACGGCGAGGAACGCTGCATCGCGTGCAAGCTCTGCGAGGCGGTATGTCCGGCGCAGGCGATCACGATCGAGGCCGA
>JAKONL010000065.1 GCA_022701965.1 Burkholderiaceae bacterium
TGCGCTTCCTCGACAAGGGCGACGTGCAGAAGATCGGCGGCGACAAGGTCAAGCAGGTCATCAAGGTCAAGAGCGGCATCGAGACCGAGACCTCCAAGAAGATCCAGCGCCTGATCAAGGACAGCAAGATCAAGGTGCAGGCCGCCATCCAGGGCGACGCCGTGCGCGTGACCGGCGCCAAGCGCGACGACCTGCAGGCCGCCATGGCGCTGATCAAGAAGGACGTGCCGGACATGCCGCTGTCCTTCGACAACTTCCGCGACTGACGCGATGCGTCGCGGACGCCTGCGACCCCCGTCGGCCGCCCTGCTGCTGCTCGCCGTCCTCGGCGCGACGACACGGCCCGCGCAGGCGGACTCGCTGATGCTGACCGGCACCATCGGCAGTCGCGCGATCCTGGTCGTCAACGGCAGTGCGCCGAAGACGCTGGCGGTCGGCGAGCGGTTCCAGGGCGTGAAGCTCGTCTCCCTGCAGGACGGCCAGGCGGTGGTCGAGGTTACCGCGGCGGTGCCCGGCGCCCGCACCGAGCGCGTCACGCTGCGGATGGACACGCCTGTCAGCGTTGCTGGCGCCACGAACATCGCGGGCGCCGGCAACGGAACCCGCATCGTGCTGCCGTCGGGCAGCGGCGGCCACTTCACCACGCAGGGCACCATCAACGGCCGCACCGTGACATTCCTGCTCGACACGGGCGCGACCATGGTCGCGCTGTCGGCAGCGGATGCGGAGCGCATCGGCCTTCCCTACCGCGACGGGACGCCGATCCAGCTCAACACCGCCAACGGCGTGGTGGCCGGTTATCGGGTGCGGCTCGATTCGGTGCGGGTGGGCGATGTCGGCGTGACGGGCGTGGACGCGGTCGTCTCGCCGCAGTCGATGCCCTACGTGCTGCTGGGCAACAGCTTCATCGACCGTTTCTCGATGCGGCGCGACAGCGACCGCATGGTGCTCGACAAGCGCTTCTGACGCGCCTCAGCGCTGGGCGGCCGTGACCACCACCTCGATCTTGTAGGCCCCGTTGGCCAGCAGGGCCTGCACGGTGGCGCGCGGTGGCGTGTGGCCCGCGGGAATCCAGGCATCCCACACCTCGTTCATCACCGTGATGTCCTTGATGTCGGTCAGGAAGATCTGCGTCATCAGGATGCAGGTCTTGTCGCTGCCGGCCTCCGCCAGCAGGCGGTCGATCATCGCGAGCACCTGGGCGGTCTGGCCGGCCATGTCCTGCGTGGTGTCGTCGGGCACCTGCCCCGCGAGGTAGACGGTGCCGTTGTGGACGGCCGTCTCGCTCAGGCGCGGGCCGACATGGAAGCGCTGGATTTCGCTCATGGTGTTTCTCTCCTTGGTTTCGATTCGGGATTCATCGCTTCTTCGCACCGAGCCGCGACTCGGTCCCGGCCAGGAGGCGGCGCACGTTCTCGCGATGGCGCCAGACCAGCAGCAGGCTCATCACGATCAGCGCGGCAAGTACCGTGCGGTCGAATACCCACGCGATGCCGCTGCCGATGACGTAGAAGGCCGGCGCGAAGAACGCCGCCGCCAGCGAGGCGAGCGACGAGTATCTGAAGAAGAACGCGACGATGGCCCAGGTGGTGCCCGTCGCCAGCCCGAGCAGCCAGTCGATGCCGAACAGCGCGCCGGCCGCCGTCGCCACGCCCTTGCCGCCCCTGAAGCCGAAGAACACCGGATACAGGTGCCCGAGGAACGCGGCGAGCCCGGCCATCGCCGCGGTGCCGGCGCCCATGCCGAGATCGGGTCCGGCGATGCGGATCACGAACACCGGCACCCATCCCTTGAGCGCGTCCAGCAGCAGGGTCGCGAGCGCGGCGCCCTTGTTGCCCGATCGCAGCACGTTGGTCGCGCCGGGATTGCCGCTGCCGTAGCTGCGCGGATCGGCCATGCCCATCGAGCGGCTCACGATGACGGCGAACGACAGCGACCCGAGCAGGTACGACAGCACGACGGCGATGAACGAGGGAAGGTGGAAGCTCAAGGGGAATGTCTCCGGGACCGCGAAAGCGGGCGCGCCTATTCTGACAGCGCGCACTGCACCGGCCGCGCATCCAGCAGCGTCGTGCAGACCTGCGGATCGATGCCCACCAGATAGCCGCGGCGCCCACCGTTGATGGCGATCCGCGGCAGCGCGAGGATGGTCGATTCGACATACACCGGCATCGCGCGGCGCGTGCCGAACGGCGAGGTACCGCCGACCACGTAGCCGCTGTGCCGCTGCGCGACCTCGGGCCTGCAGGGCTCGACCGACTTGGCGTCGATCTGGCGCGCCAGGCTCTTGGTCGACACGGTGCGGTTGCCGTGCATCAGCACGATCAGCGGCCGCGCGTCCTGGTCCTGCATGACCAGCGTCTTGACCACGGTGTACGGGTCGAACCCCAGCACCGCGGCGCTGTGCTGCGCGCCGCCGTGCTCGAGGTACTCGTAGGGATGCTCGGTGAAGGCGATGCCGTTGGCGCGCAGCAGTTGCGTCGCCGGCGTCTCGCTGACGTGCACCTGCTTCTTCGCCATCGCTGCCTCGCCCGGGGATGCTCAGACGGCAGGGTCGCGCAGCGTCCAGCGGATGGCGTCGATCTCGGCCAGCACCTCGGGCGACAGCGTCGTGCCGTAGGCGTCGATGTCCTCGTCGAGCTGCGCCACCGACGTCACGCCGATGATCGTGCTCGCCACCTGCCACTTGGTGTAGCAGAAGGCCAGCGCCAGCTGCGTGGGCGTCAGGCCGTTGGCGCGTGCCAGCGCGTTGTAGCGGCGCGCGGCCTCCAGCGCCTCGGGACGGCCCCAGCGCTGCTTGCGCACCGACTCGTAGGAGGAGATGCGCGCGCCCTTCGGCGCGTCCGGGCCGTCGATGCCGCTCTGGTCGTACTTGCCGGTCAGGAGACCGAAGCCCAGCGGCGAATAGGCCAGCAGCGACACGCCGAGCCGGTGCATGGTCTCGTCGAGACCGTTCTCGAGCGAGCGCGAGATCAGGCAGTACACGTTCTGCACGGTCGCCACGCGCGGCAGCCCATGCTGCTCGGCCAGGCGCACGAATTCGTGGACGCCGTAGGACGACTCGTTCGACAGGCCGATGTAGCGCACCTTGCCGGCCTTGACCAGGCCGTGCAGCGCGTCGAGCTGCTCGTGGATCGGCGTGGCCGAAGTCTCCTTCGACGGGTCGTAGTAGAGCGCGCCGAAGGCCGGCACGTGGCGCTCGGGCCAGTGGATCTGGTAGAGGTCGATGACGTCGGTCCGCAGGCGCTTCAGGCTCGCCTCGCACGAGGCGACGATGTCTGCCGCCGTCATGCCCGTGCCCTTCCGGATCCAGGGCATGCCGCGCGACGGCCCGGCGACCTTGGTGGCCAGCGTGAGCTTCTCGCGCGCGCCCGGGTTCTTCGCGAACCAGTTGCCGATGATGGTCTCGGTGGCGCCGAAGGTGGCCTCGCGTGCGGGCACGGCGTACATCTCGGCGGTGTCGACGAAATCGATGCCGCGTTCGAGCGAGCGGTCGAGGATGGCGTGGGCGGTGGGTTCGTCGACCTGTTCCCCGAAGGTCATGGTGCCCAGGCAGATGGGCGTGACGTGCAGATCGCTCTGCCCCAGTCGGATGCGTTGCATGGTGAAGCTCTCGAAGCGTGAAGGAGTGCCGGAACTCTACCGTTCTTATGATCGACCGGATGTACACCGCCCGACGCACCTTCCGCAGCGAGTTCGTTCCCGTGCGCCAGCTCCGCTACCACGTGCGGCTCTGGGGCGTGCCGTCGGCGCCGCGGCCGCCGCTGGTGCTGCTGCACGGCTGGATGGACGTCGGCGCCTCCTGGCAGTTCGTGGTCGACGCGCTCGCCGAGGACCGCTTCGTCGTCGCGCCCGACTGGCGCGGCTTCGGGCTGACCGGGTGCGGCGACGTCGACTGCTGCTGGATGCCCGACTACCTGGCCGACCTCGAATGGCTGCTCGACCGTTATGCGGGCGACGCGCCGGTCGACCTGGTCGGCCACAGCATGGGCGGCAACATCGCGATGCAGTACGCCGGCATCCGGCCGGCGCGCGTGCGGCGCCTGGTCAACCTCGAAGGCTTCGGCATGGCGGCCACGCCGGCCACCGACGCGCCCGCGCGCTACGCGCAGTGGATCGACGAGCTCAAGCGCCTGCACCGCGGCGAGATGGCGCTGCAGGGGTACGCCGACATCGACGGCGTGGCGCGCCGCCTCATGAAGACCAACCCGCGCCTCGACCCCGGCAAGGCGCGCTGGCTCGCCGGCCACTGGGCGGCGCCGGTGCGCCAGCCGGACGGCAGCGAGCGCTGGTCGATCCTCGGGCATCCGGCGCACAAGGTCGTGAACGCGAACGTCTACCGCGTCGAGGAGGCACTGGCGCTCTATGCCTGCATCGCGGCGCCCGTACTGGCGGTGGAGGCGGCCGACAGCACCCTCGCGCACTGGCGCAAGCACCGCTACTCGCGGGCCGAATACCATGAGCGCCTGAAGTCGGTCCCCGACGCGCGCGTCGCCGTCGTCGAAGATGCCGGGCACATGCTCCACCACGACCAGCCCGGGCACGTCAGCCGGCTGATCGAAGATTTCCTCGCCTGACCGCCTTTTCGCCTTTCCCGCCGCGTCCCATGAACTCCTCCTCGTCCTCCATCGATCCCGGCGAATTCCAGCGCGTGCTGTCGCGCAACGTCAAGCTGCCGCTGATCGGCGGGCTGGTCGGCGTGGTGGTCTTCGTCTCGCTGATCCTGTACCTGCTGTCGGTGATCGGCTGGGTGGAGCACACCGACCGCGTGACGCGCAACGCGAGCGAGATGCAGCGCCTGAGCGTCGACCTGGAGACCGGCATGCGCGGCTTCCTGATCACCGGCGACGAGACCTATCTGCAGCCCTACGAGAGCGCTCAGCCCCGGCTCGCCGCCGGCCTGGAGTCGCTGCGCAGGATGGTTGCCGACAACCCGGCGCAGGTCGAGCGGATCGAACGCATCGCGACGCTGCAGACCGCCTGGAACCGCTATGCGGACGAGATGATCGCGCTGCGCCGCAATGGCGGCGACTATGCCGCTGCCGTCCGCGCGGGACGCGGCAAGCGCATCTCCGACGACATGCGCACCGGCTACATGAACTTCGTGAACTTCGAGCAGACGCTGCGCTTCCAGCGCAACACCGAAGCCAACAACACCAGCTGGGTGGTGATCGGGCTGTTCGTGTTCTTCACGGTGGCGGCGACCGGGCTGCTCGCGTTCTTCGGCCGTCGCCAGCTGGTGGAGCTTTCGGACAGCTACGACACCGTGCTGCGCAAGCAGGCCGCGCACGGCGAGGTCCTGCAGGAGCAGGCCTGGCTGCGCAGCGCGCAGACCGAGCTGGCCGGCGACCTGGTCGGCGAGCTCGGCGCGGCCGAGATGGGCCGCAAGGTGCTGAAGTTCTTCGCCAAGCACCTGGGCAGCAACGTCGGCGCGCTCTACGTGCTGGAGGACGCGGGCAGTCTACGGCGCACGGCCAGCTACGGCTTCTCGGCCGCGGCGGAGACGACGCCGCAGGTGGTCGCTTCCGGCGAAGGCCAGATCGGGCAGGCCGTCGCGCAAGGGCAGCTGATCCTGGTGGAGCCGGTCGCGGCCGACTACCTGCGGGTCAATTCCGGCCTCGGCGACATGGCGCCGACCGTCGCGGTGCTGCTGCCGGTCGCCGACGAGGGCAGTGTCAACGGCGTGATCGAACTCGGCCTGCTGAAGGCGCCTTCGCCGCGTGCGCGCCAGCTGCTCGAACTCGTCGCCGACGACCTGGGCAACGCGATCGCCTCGGTGCGCTACCGCGAGCAGCTCCAGGACGTACTGGTGGAGACCCAGCAGCTCAACGAGGAACTCCAGGTGCAGCAGGAGGAACTTCGCACCGCCAACGAGGAGCTCGAGGAGCAGTCGCGCGCGCTGCGCGAATCGCAGGCCACGCTGGAGAACCAGCAGGCCGAGCTCGAGCAGACCAACAGCCAGTTGTCCGAGCGCACCGAAGCGCTCGACGCGCGCAACGCCGCGCTGCGCCGCGTCCAGGGCGAGCTCGAGGACCGTGCCCAGGAAATCCAGCGCGCGAGCCGCTACAAGTCCGAGTTCCTCGCCAACATGTCGCACGAGCTGCGCACGCCGCTCAACAGCGCGCTGATCCTGGCCAAGCTGCTCGGCGACAACCCGCAGGGCAACCTGACGCCCGAGCAGGTGAAGTTCGCCGACTCGATCTACTCGTCGGGCAACGACCTGCTGGTGCTGATCAACGACATCCTGGACATCGCCAAGGTCGAGGCCGGCAAGCTCGAGCTCGTGACCGAGGAGGTCCCGCTGGCGACGCTCACCGACAGCCTGGCCATGACCTTCACGCCGCTGGCCGACCAGAAACAGCTGGCCTTCCGCATCGAGACCGCGCCGGGCACGCCCGCGACGCTCGCGACCGACCGCCAGCGGATCGAGCAGATCCTGAAGAACCTGCTGTCGAACGCGCTCAAGTTCACCGAGGCGGGCGAGGTCTCGCTCACGGTTTCGCCCGGGCCGGACGGCGGCGCGCTGTTCGCGGTGACCGACTCTGGCATCGGCATCGCCGAGGCCCAGCAGGAACTCATCTTCGAGGCGTTCCGCCAGGCCGACGGCACCACCAGCCGCCGCTACGGCGGCACCGGGCTCGGCCTCTCGATCTCGCGCGACCTGACGCGCCTGGTCGGCGGCACGCTGACCGTGAAGAGCGCGCCCGGCAGCGGCAGCACCTTCACGCTGCAGCTGCCTGCGCGGTCGCCGCAGGCCGCCGCCAGCGCACCGGCGTCCGCGACCGTCCACGACGGCGGACCGTCGGGTCGCCCCGCTTCGAACGCCCATCCGAATGCGCTGCCGCCGATCCGCCGCGGTCCCGCGCCCTCGCCCGTGCCGATGTCACCGGCGCCGGCCGCATCGGGCGCCTCGACGTCCACGCCGCAGTTCGCCGACGACCGGCTGCTGCCGCCGGGCACCGCACGGCGCGTGCTGGTGATCGAGGACGAACCGCAGTTCGCCCATATCCTCTACGACCTGGCGCACGAGCTGGGTTACCGGTGCCTCGTCGCGCACGGCGCGCACGACGGCTTCGACCTCGCGATGCAGTTCCTGCCGGACGCGATCCTGCTGGACATGCGCCTGCCCGACGGCCCGGGCCTGAGCGTGCTGCAGCGCCTGAAGGACGACCCGCGCACGCGCCACATCCCGGTGCACGTCGTCTCGGCCTCGGACAACGTCGAGACCGCCATGCACATGGGCGCCATCGGCTATGCGATGAAGCCGACCTCGCGCGACCAGCTCAAGGACGTGTTCCGGAAGTTCGAGGACAAGCTCACGCAGAAGGTCAAGAGCGTGCTGCTGGTCGAGGACGACGCCCTGCAGCGCGAGGCGGTGACGAAGCTGATCGGCGACGACGACGTCGCCATCACCGCCGTCGAGTCGGGCGAGGAAGCGATGGTGCTGCTGCGCTCGCGCGTGTTCGACGTCATGGTCACGGACCTGCGCCTGCCCGACATGCAGGGCAGCGAACTCCTGAAACGCATGGCGACCGAGGAGATCTGCTCGTTCCCGCCGGTGATCGTCTACACCGGACGCAACCTGACGCGCGACGAGGAGACCGAGCTGCTGCGGTATTCGCGCTCGATCATCATCAAGGGCGCGCGGTCGCCGGAGCGGCTGCTCGACGAGGTGATGCTGTTCCTGCACAAGGTCGAGGCCGACATGAGCAGCGAGCGCCGCACCATGCTCAAGACCGCACGCGGGCGCGACCGCGTCTTCGAGGGCCGGCGCATCCTGCTGGTCGACGACGACGTGCGCAACATCTTCGCCCTGACCAGCGCGCTGGAGCAGCGCGGCGCGGTGGTCGAGATCGGCCGCAACGGGCGCGAGGCGCTCGAGAAGCTCGACCGCGTCCCCGACATCGACCTCGTGCTGATGGACGTGATGATGCCGGAGATGGACGGGCTGGAGGCCACGCGCCGCCTGCGCCAGGACCCGCGCTTCGCCAAGCTGCCGGTGATCGCCGTCACGGCCAAGGCGATGAAGGACGACCAGGACCAGTGCCTGGCCGCCGGTGCCAGCGACTACCTCGCCAAGCCGGTCGACCTCGACCGCCTGTTCTCGCTGCTGCGTGTCTGGATGCCGCACCTGGAGCGGCTGTGAACGCGGCTCCCGACGTCGACGAGATCGAGCTGCGCCTGCTGATGGAGGCGATCTACCTGCGCTACAGCTACGACTTCCGCGACTACACCGGTGCCTCGCAGAAGCGGCGCGTGGCCTACGCGCTCGCGCAGTTCGGGCTGCCGAACGTCTCGGCGCTGCAGAACCGCGTGCTGCACGACCCGGCGGTGTTCGCGCAGCTGCTGCAGTTCCTCACCATTCCGGTCAGCGAGAGGTTCCGCGACCCGGCCTACTTCCTCGCGCTGCGCCAGCAGGTGGTGCCGGTGCTCCACACCTACCCGTCGGTCAAGATCTGGGTGGCCGGCTGCAGCACCGGCGAGGAAGCCTGGTCGATCGCGATCATGCTGCACGAGGAGGGACTGCTCAAGCGAACGCAGATCTACGCGACGGACATCAACCCGGCATCGATCGAGAAGGCCCGCCAGGGCATCTTCCCGCTCGAAGCGGTCAAGGGCTACACGACCAACTACCAGCAGTCGGGAGGCACCAGCGCCTTCTCCGACTACTACACCGCGGCGTACGGCGGCGCCCGCTTCGACCCGTTCCTGTGCGCCGACGTGATCTTCGCCGACCACAGTCTGGCGACCGACAGCGTCTTCGCCGAGACGCAGCTGGTGTCCTGCCGCAACGTGCTGATCTACTTCAACCGCAAGCTGCAGGACCGCGCGCTCGGGCTGTTCCACGAGTCGCTGTGTCATCGCGGTTTCCTCAGGCTGGGCTCGAAGGAGAGCATCGACTTCTCCGGCTATGCGGAGCGCTTCGACACGCTCGCGAAGGCCGAGCGCATCTACCGCAAGGCGTCATGAGACGGCGGCAGCGCATGCGGGCAGTCGTCGTCGGGGCCTCGGCCGGCGGCATCGAGGCCCTGATGACCCTGCTCGACGACCTGCCGTCGCCGTGGCGGCTGCCGGTGGTCGTCGTGATCCACGTGCCCGAGCGCCGCGAGAGTCTGCTCGCCCGGGTGTTCGGCCAGCGCCTGCGCGTTCCGGTGCGCGAAGCGGCCGACAAGGCGCGCATCGAGGACGGCGTCGTCTACTTCGCGCCGCCGGGCTACCACCTGTCGATCGAGCGGCAGCACGTGTTCTCGCTGAGCTGCGAGCCGCCGGTGCTATGGTCGCGGCCGTCGATCGACGTGCTCATGAGTTCGGCCGCCGATGCCTACGGCCCTGCCCTCGCGGGCCTGCTGCTGACCGGCGCCAACCAGGACGGCGCGCAGGGCATGCTGCACATCCACCGCGCCGGCGGCCTCACCGCGGTGCAGGATCCCGCCGAGGCCGAGGTGGCTACCATGCCGCGTGCCGCGCTCGGCCTGCATGCGCCGGATTTCGTTTTGCCCCTGCGCGAGCTGCGCGCGCTTCTCGTGCGACTGGATACCCCCGATGCCGATGACTGATGTCGAGAGCAAGCTGCTGATCGTCGACGACCTGCCCGAGAACCTGCTGGCGCTCGACGCGCTGATCCGCGGCCGCGGCCGCACGGTATTCCAGGCCACCTCGGCCGACGAGGCGCTCGCGCTGATGCTCGACCACGAGTTCGCGCTGGCGATCCTCGACGTGCAGATGCCGATCATGAACGGGTTCGAACTGGCCGAATTCATGCGCGGCACCGAGCGCACGCGCCACATCCCGATCATCTTCGTGAGCGCGGCCGGCCGCGAGATGAACTACGCCTTCAAGGGCTACGAGAGCGGCGCGGTCGACTTCCTGCAGAAGCCGCTCGATGCCTACGTGGTCACCAGCAAGGTCAACGTCTTCGTCGACCTGCACCGGCACCGCAAGGCGCTCAAGCGCGAGATGGAGGCGCTGGCCGCGTCGCATCGCGAGCAGGAGACGCTGGTCGCGCAGCTGCAGGCCGCGCAGGCCGACCTGCAGCGCGCGGTGCGGGTGCGCGACGATTTCATGTCGATGGTCTCGCACGAACTGCGCACGCCGCTCAACACGCTCTACCTGGAGACGCAGGTGCGCAAGATGCACCTGTCCAAAGGCAACCTGAAGCCGTTCTCGGCCGAGCAGCTGCCCACGCTGATCGAGCGCGACCAGCGGCAGATCCAGAACATGGTCCGGCTGATCGACGACATGCTCGACGTCACGCGCCTGCGCCGCGACGCGCTGTCGATCCGGCCCAAGCCGTTCGATCTCGCCGAACTCGCGCGTGGCGTGATCGACAACCTCGCGCAGCAGGCCGAAGCGGCGGGCTCGCCGATCGCGCTGGAGGCGCCTTTTCCGGTGCCCGGCGTCTGGGACGAGTTCCGTATCGAGCAGGTGCTGACCAATCTGCTGACCAACGCGCTGCGCTATGGCGGCGGCCGCCCGGTGCAGGTCGAGGTCGTGCAGCAGGAGGGCCTCGCGCGCATGAGCGTGCGCGACGGCGGCATCGGCATCGCGCCGGCCGACCAGGCGCGCATCTTCGAGCAGTTCGAGCGCACCGACGACAGCCGCAAGCACGCCGCCGGCCTCGGGCTGGGCCTCTACATCACGCGCGAGATCGTGCGCGCGCACGGCGGCACGGTCGCGCTGGATAGCGCCGTCGGCGCGGGCGCGACCTTCCGGGTGACGCTGCCGCTGCAGGTCCAGGCGCCGGCATCGAACCGAGGGGCTTCCGTGGCATGAGAAAATGCCCGGCTTTCCCCGAACACCGTCAGGACACCCCATGGATGCAGAGCAAATCAACCAAATCGGCGCAACCCTCGCGGACCTGAGCGTCCGGACGGTCGATCTCCGGAGGTATCTTTGACTACGATGCCAAATCCGAACGCCTGAGGACGGTCAACGCATCGCTGGAAGACCCGACGGTTTGGAACGACCCGAAGAAGGCCCAGGAACTCGGCCGCGAGAAGAAGTCGCTCGACGACGTGGTCGTCACGCTCGACCGGCTCACCAGCGGTCTCTCGGACAACACCGAGCTCTACGAAATGTCGAAGGAGGACGGCGACATGGACGGCCTGCAGGCCATCTCCGACGACGCCGATCTCCTCGAAGCCGACATCAAGCAGCTCGAGTTCCGCCGGATGTTCAGCAACCCGGCCGATCCGCTCAACGCCTTCATCGACATCCAGGCCGGCGCCGGCGGCACCGAGGCCTGCGACTGGGCCAGCATGCTGCTGCGGCAGTACCTGAAGTACGCCGAGCGCAAGGGCTTCAAGACGCAGATCGAGGACGAGACCGCGGGCGACACGGCCGGCATCAAGGGCGCGACCATCAAGGTCGAGGGCGACTACGCCTTCGGCCTGCTGCGCACCGAGACCGGCGTGCACCGGCTGGTGCGCAAGTCGCCGTTCGACTCCTCGGGCGGCCGCCACACCAGCTTCGCGTCGATCTTCGTCTACCCCGAGGTCGTCGATTCGATCGAGATCGAGATCAACCCGTCGGACGTGCGCACCGATACCTTCCGTGCCTCGGGCGCGGGCGGCCAGCACATCAACAAGACCGACTCGGCCGTGCGGCTCACGCACATCCCGACCGGCATCGTGGTGCAGTGCCAGGACGGTCGCAGCCAGCACAGCAACCGTGACGTCGCCTGGAAACGCCTGCGCTCGCGCCTCTACGATTTCGAGCTGCGCAAGCAGCAGGAGGCGCAGCAGAAGCTCGAGGACACCAAGACCGACGTCGGCTGGGGCCACCAGATCCGCAGCTACGTGCTGGACAACAGCCGCATCAAGGACCTGCGCACCAACGTCGAGGTCTCGGCGACGCAGAAGGTGCTCGACGGCGATCTCGACGTGTTCATCGAGGCTTCGTTGAAGCAGGGCGTCTGATGGCCAGGATCGAAGCGCTGATCTTCGACATGGACGGCACGATGGTCGACTCGATGCCGTGGCACGCCAGGGCGTGGGTCGAGTACGCGCGCCGGCGCGACCTGGCGCTCGACGTGCCCGACCTCATGCGCCGCACGACCGGCCGCAACGCCTTCGAATGCGCCTGCGAGCTGATGGGCCGCGTGGTGACCGAGGCCGAGAGCGCCGCGATCACCGCCGAGAAGGAGTCGATCTATCGCGACCTGTTCGATGCCAACTTCGCCGAGGTCGCGGGCTTCAGGGCGTTCGCGGCGGAAGCTGTCGCACGCGGTCTCAAGATCGCGGTCGGTACGGCCGGCGACCGCCACAACGTCGAGTTCGTGATGTCGCGCCTGAAGATGAACCCGCTGCCGCTGGCCATCGTCGGCGGCGACGAAGGGTTGCCGGGCAAGCCGCAACCGGCGATCTTCGTCGAGGCCGCGCGCCGCATCGGCGTGGCGCCCGAGCATTGCGTCGTCTTCGAGGACGCGCCCTTCGGCATCGAAGCCGCCCGGCGCGGCGGCATGCGTGCCGTCGCGCTCTGCACCACCCACAGCGCGGCCGAACTCTCCGGCCCGCACGTGCTCGCGGCGGTCCGCGACTACGAAGAACTTGCCCGATCCCATTTTCTGGAGACCCTCGATGCTGCAATCGCGTGACGCCCAAGGACAGACGCTGGCGATACGCCGCGAAGACTACGTCGCCCCCGCCTGGTGGATCGACACCGTCGATCTGTGCTTCGACCTCGATCCGGCCAAGACCCGCGTGCTCAACCGCATGCGGCTGCGCCGCAATCCCGACCAGCCTTCGGGCCCGCTGCGCCTGGATGGCGACGAGCTGAACCTGGCGCGAGTGCTGGTCGACGGCCACGGCGCGTCGTTCCGCATGGAGTCGGACCAGCTGGTGATCGACAACCTGCCCGACGCCTTCGAGCTGGAGATCTTCACGACCTGCTGCCCGGTGAAGAACACCAAGCTCATGGGCCTGTTCGTGAGCGAGAACACGTTCTTCACCCAGTGCGAGGCCGAGGGCTTCCGCCGCATCACCTACTTCCTCGACCGTCCCGACGTGATGGCGAACTACACCGTGACGCTGCGCGCCGACAAGAAGGCCTACCCGGTGCTGCTGTCGAACGGCAACCTGGTCGACAGCGGCGACCTCACCGGCCCGGGCAACGAAGGCCGGCACTTCGCGAAGTGGGTCGACCCGTTCAGGAAGCCCAGCTACCTGTTCGCGCTGGTCGCGGGCAAGCTGGTGGCGCGCGAGCAGCGCATCACCACGCGCGCGGGCAAGGAACACCTGCTGCAGGTCTACGTGCGCGCCGGCGACCTCGACAAGACCGAGCACGCGATGAATTCGCTGATCCATTCGATCCTCTGGGACGAGGCCCGCTTCGGCCTGCCGCTGGACCTCGACCGCTTCATGATCGTCGCCACCAGCGACTTCAACATGGGCGCGATGGAGAACAAGGGCTTGAACATCTTCAACACGAAGTACGTCCTGGCGAACCAGGCCACGGCCACCGATGCCGACTACGGCAACATCGAGAGCGTGGTCGGCCACGAATACTTCCACAACTGGT
>JAKONL010000070.1 GCA_022701965.1 Burkholderiaceae bacterium
GCAGCCGCGAGCGGCTGGGCCAGGTCGATGCGCACCACTTCCGAGCCCGACTGCATCGAACTCGTGACCGACTCGATCGCGTTCTGGGCCTGCGCCAGCGCAGCGGTGCCCAGCGCGACCAGCGCGAAGCCCGCGGCGCGCAGCCACGTCGTGAATGTTGGTTGTTGTGAACTCATTTCGCTCTCTCTTGCAACTCGAGGGTTGCCGGTCGTTCGATCCACTCGCCCGCCGCGTCCTGCACGATTTCCCGCAGCGCGACCTCGGTCTCGGTGATGCGCATCACGCGACCGTAGTTGAGTCCGAGGTAGTTGCCCGCGCGCACCTGGTAGAGCAGCTTGTCCACCCGTACCAGGGCGACCATCTGGCCGCTCTTGTTCATGCTGCCCACCATCGCCATCGCATCGAGCGGGAAGGACTCCAGCGATTCCTTGCGCCGCGCCAGCTCGGGCGCGATCAGGCCCGAGGTGCTCGGCTGGCTCGAATCGCGCCGCAGCGCCTGCGTGAGCTTGGAACTGTCGAACGGCTCGACCAGCGCGGCCTGGGTGTACGCCTGGGGCGTGAACTTCTTGGGCTCGGTCAGGGGCGGAACGGTCGGCTTGACCTGCGCGCGCTGCTGCGCCATCCATTGCTGGAGGTCTTCCTGGTCGGAGCCGCCGCAGCCGCCCAAGGCGACGGCCAGCGCGCCGAACCAGGCGAATCGAAGGGCTCTCATTGTTTGCGGGCTCCCGATGCGGCGGCTCGCTTCTGCGTGGCCTGCTCCGCTTCGTCGAGATAGCGGTAGGTTCGCGCGGTGGCGTCCATCGTGAGCGCCGTGCCCTCCTTCTGGGGCGCGATGGACACGTTGTTCAGCGTGACGATTCGCGAGAGGTTCGCGACGTCGGCGACGAAGGCGCCCATGTCGTGGTAGCGGCCCGTCACGCGCAGCGCGATCGGCAGCTCGGCGTAGTAGTCCTTGACGTCGATCTGGCCGGGTCGGAACAGTTCGAACTGCAGGCTTCGACCCAGTCCGGCCTGGTTGATGTCCGACAGCAGCGCATCCATCTCGGCTTTGCTCGGCAGCTGTTTCTCCAGCAGCGTCACGTACTGCTGGACCTGCTCGCGCTGCTTCTTCAGCAGGTCGAGGTTGGCCGCCTTGCCGACCTTGATCTGGTAGTCGGCGCGAAGCGCGACTTCCTTCGCGCGTTCGGCTTCGAGCTGGTCGTTCGAATTGGTCAGACCGAGGAACCACAGCGCGCCGACGACCAGGAGCGTGACCACCGCGCACAGGGCGTAGCGTGGCACGGCCGGCCAGACGGACGGGTCGTTGGGATTGAGACCGCGGAACTGGTCGCCGAAACGGCGGACGGCAGCTGCGACATCGACATTGATCTTGGGGGTGGAACGTTTGGTTGCCATGGTGCCTCGGGCCCGGTTCAGCGCTTGATCGCGCCGGGCGCCAGCGCGTCGGCCGGCTTCTGGTCGTCGGTGGGACGCTTCAGGCCGATGCGCATCGTGAAGTTCGCCACGCGGCGCTGGTCGCGCGGACTCAGGGCCACGGTGCCCGCGGTGATCTCGACGAGCTCGGGCTTGACCAGCCAGGGGCTGTTGGTGCCGAGATTGCGCAGCAGCTCGGAGACCCGCTCGTTGGACTGCGCCATGCCCTGCAGCGTGACGGTGCGGTCCTCCTGCTTCATGTTCGCCAGGTAGACGCCGTCGGGAAGCTGCCGCACCAGTTCGTTGAGAAGATGGACCGGCATGTTGCGGTCGCCCTGCAGGTTCTCCACGGCCTCCTGGCGCGCCTTGAGCGCGGTGATCTCGGACTGCAGCGTCGAGATTTCCTTGATTTCCAGTTCGAGCTTGGTGATCTCGGCCTGAAGGAACGAGTTCTTCTCCTGCTGGTTCGAGATCTGCGCCTGGTACCAGACGTAGGCGGCACCGACGATCAGGCCACCGAGCAAGGCCGCGGCGCCGAGCGTCGCATAGAAGGCTTCACGGCGGCGCTTGCGCGCGGCTTCGCGATGCGGCAGCAGGTTGATGAGAATCACTGGACGAACCTCCGCATCGCCAAACCGCACGAGGTCAGGTAGGAAGGCGCCTCGCGGCGCACCGTCTTCTCGCGGATGCCCGAACCGATCTCCATGCCGTCGAACGGATTGACGATCGAGCAGGCGAAGGACGTCTGGCGCGTCACGGCGGTCGTAAGGCCGGGCAGCGCGGCGGACCCCCCGGCCAGAAGCACGTAGTCGACCCGGTTGTGCGGCGTGCTGGTGAAGAAGAACTGCAGCGCGCGCGCGATCTCCTGCGCGATGCTGGCCACGAACGGATTGAGTACGCCGGCGCCGTAGTCGTCGGGAAGATCGCCGCTGCGCTTCTTGATCTCGGCCTCTTCGTTGGAGAAGCCGTATTGCCGCACGATGAGCTGGGTGAGCTGCGCGCCGCCGAAGGCCTGGTCGCGGTCGTACAGCACTTCCTGGTTGCGCAGCACCTGCATGCTCGTCGTGTAGGCGCCGACCTCGAACAGCGCCACCACCGCATCGCGTCCCTGCTCGGGCAGCTGCTCGATGACCCGGGAGGTCGCCAGCCGCGAGGCATAGGACTCGATGTCGAGGATCACCGCCTTGAGTCCGGCCGCCTCCGCCAGGCCCTCGCGGTCCTGCACCTTCTCCTTGCGGGATGCGGCGATCAGCACCTCGACGTCGCCGAGCGAACTCGCGCTCTGGCCGACGACGCAGAAATCGAGGCTGACTTCCTCGAGCGAGAAAGGAATGTACTGATTGGCTTCGGACTCGACCTGCAGTTCGAGCTCCTGCTCGTTCATGCCACCCGGGAGGACGATCTTCTTGGTGATCACGGCCGAAGGCGGCAGCGCCAGCGCCACGTTCTTGGTCCGCGTCCCGCTCTTGCGGACGA
>JAKONL010000079.1 GCA_022701965.1 Burkholderiaceae bacterium
AGCTGCAGCACATCCAGGTCGGCGACAGCATCATCGTGGGCAGGAAGCCCACCGGCACGCTGCTCATCGACTACACGCTGCCCGGCAAGCGCCTCTACCTGTTCGGCACCGGCACCGGTCTCGCACCTTTCATGAGCATCATCCGGGACCCGGAGACCTACGAGAAGTTCGAGAAGGTCATCCTGGTGCACGGCGTGCGCCAGATCGACGAGCTGGCCTATCACGACCTCGTCACCGACCACCTGCCCAAGCATGAGCTGCTCGGCGAGATGATCGCGAACCAGCTGCTCTATTACCCGACCGTCACGCGCGAGGACTTCCGCAACATGGGCCGGATCACCGAGCTGGTGGAGAGCGGCAAGCTCACCGACGACCTCGGCCTGCCACCGATCGACGCCGCCGAAGACCGCGTGATGCTCTGCGGCAGCCCCGGCATGCTGGTCGACCTGAAGCACATGCTCGAGGCCAGGGGCTTCAAGGAAGGCAACACCAGCACCCCCGGCGACTTCGTCGTCGAACGCGCCTTCGCTGAAAAGTAAAGCCGCATCCGATCGTGGTCACTCGCACCGCCGCCAAGCCCCAGCGCAAGACCGGCGTGCGCGAGGCGTCGGCGCAGGCCACGCGAGACGCGATCCTGAAGGCGGCGACCAGGGTGTTCGCGAAGTACGGCTACGACGGCGGCAGCGTCGAGAAGATCTCCAAGGCCGCGAAGTCGGTCGACCGGATGATCTACTACTACTTCGGCAGCAAGGAAGGCCTGTTCATCGCGGTGCTCGAGGGCATCTACCAGCGCATGGACGATGCCGAGGCCGCGCTCGCCATCGACACCGCGAAGCCGGTCGAGGCGCTCGCGGCGGTGATCCGCTTCGTGCTCGGCTACTACCGCAGGCATCCCGAATTCGTCACGCTGCTCAACATCGAGAACCTGCACAAGGGCCGGCACATCTCCAAGTCGCTGCGGGCGCGCGAATACTCGTCGCAGGCCGTGACGATCATCGCGGACATCCTGCGAAACGGCGCCGGGCAGGGCCTGTTCCGCGACACGCTGGTCGCCCGCGACGTCTATCTGCTGATCGCGGCCACCGGCTACTTCTACACGGCCAACCGCCACACGCTCACCGCCTTTCTCGGCGAGCCGATGGAGTCGCCCGAAGCCGTGGCGCACTGGCAGGACTTCGTGATCGAGACGGTCCTGCGCACCGTGCGCGCCGACGAAGTGCCCACAGAAAACCCAACCCACGAGGACATCACATGGCAGAAATCGCAGCCGGCGAAAAGTCGGGCAAGGTCGTCATCCGGAACATAGGCCTGCTGCTGTCGGGCGACATCGACCGGCCGATCCTGGACGCCGACACCATCGTCGTGCAGGACGGCCTGATCGTCGCGGTCGGCAGGGAGAAGGACTGCGACACCGAGGGCGCGAAGACCGTCGTCGACTGCCGCCGCACCTGCGTCGCGCCCGGCCTGATCGACAGCCACGTGCATCCGGTCTTCGGCGACTGGACGCCGCGCCAGAGCCAGCTCGGCTGGATCGACTCGACGATGAACGGCGGCGTGACGACCATGATCTCCGCCGGCGAGGTGCACCTGCCCGGCCGGCCGAAGGACATCGTCGGCCTGAAGGCGCTGGCCATCACCGCGCAACGTGCCTACGACAACTTCCGCCCGAGCGGCGTCAAGGTGCTCGCCGGCGCGCCGGTGATCGAGAAGGGCATGGTCGAGAGCGACTTCAGGGAGCTCGCCGAAGCGGGCGTGAGTTTGCTGGGCGAGGTCGGCCTGGGTTCGGTCAAGGCCGGCTACGAAGCCAAGGAGATGGTCGCCTGGGCGCGCAAGTACGGCATCCAGAGCACGATCCACACCGGTGGGCCGTCGATTCCCGGCTCGGGCCTGATCGACAAGGACGTGGTGCTCGAGGCCGACGCCGACATCATCGGGCACATCAACGGCGGCCACACCTCGCTGCCCGAGGCGCACGTCTGCGAACTCTGCGAGAAGTCCACGCGCGCGATCGAGATCGTGCACAACGGCAACGAGAAGACGGCCATCGCCGCGGCCCGCGCCGCGATCGAGCTCAAGTGTCCGCACCGCGTGATCCTCGGCACCGACGGCCCCGCCGGCTCGGGCGTGCAGCCGCTGGGCATCCTGCGCATGGTGGCGTTCATCTCGGCCTTCGCGAACATCCCGCCCGAGCAGGTGTTCTGCTTCGCGACCGGCAACACGGCGCGCATCCGGGCGCTGAACTGTGGCTTGATCGAGGTCGGGCGCGATGCCGACTTCGTCTTCATGGACCGCGCGCAGCACTCGCCGGCCGCCGGGCTCCTGCAGAGCGTCGCGCTGGGCGACATCCCCGGCGTCGGCATGGTGATGATCGACGGGCTGGTGCGCTGCGGACGCAGCCGCAACACGCCGCCGGCAACCGAAGTGCCGATCGTGGTCGCCGCGACGCACTGACCGCGCCTGACCCGCGCCGGCGCACCGGAAACCGCATCAGGCGCGACCGTCGGCCGGGCGCAGCACGCCGTCGCGCAAGGTCACCGGCTTGCCCAGCGGCGGGGCCGTACGGGTCTCGACGGTGCGCAGCGACCCGTCCGCCATGCGCACACGCACCTGGTAGCGCGTTTCGGTGCGCACATGGCCTTCGGCGACATGGCCCGCATAGCCGCCGCCCACGGCACCCAGCACCGTCGCCGCCGTGCGACCACCGCCATGGCCGATCTGGTTGCCGAGCACGCCGCCCAGCACGCCGCCGGCCACTGCGCCCACGCCGGACGCCGGTGTCGCGTGCGAAACCGGCTGCACGGACTCGACGTGTCCGCAGGTCGCGCAGACGGACGCGCGGGCGACGGTGGCAGGCTTCGATGGCGATGGCGACGGCGATGTCTGCACCGACGGCACCGCCTGCGCCGCGACCGGCGCACGGACCGGAGCCGGTGCCGTGGCAACGACCGACGACATCGGCGGCGGCGTCCCGTCGTCCGGCGCGGCGAGCGGCTGCAGCGCAGCCTGCCGCGAAGGTGCCGACACGGCCTGCGTGGTCGACGCTGTCGATGCGGTGACCGGATCGCTCCGCTGCCCGATCAGCACGCCACCCAGTGCCGCCGCGGTGACGGCCAGCGCGCCGATCGCGCCCCACAGCACGGCGGGCGATGTGCGCTTTTTCGGTCCGGGGTCGCCGATCGTGGAATTTCCATCTGGATTCGAGATGTCGGATGCATTCATGACGAGGTCCTTTCGACGCGGCTTCGCCGCAGTTCCTCGACGCTAGGCATCACGCTCGCGGATGCTGTCGGAGCCCGGCGCCAGGACCCGTCAGCCGCCTGCAATCAGCGGCCGCCGCCGCTGCCGGGTCGCGAGAAGTCGTAGCGCGGCCCGGGCCCTTCGATGACGGGCGGGCCGAGATCGGGCGCGGTCTCGACGCGCGGTTGCGGCTGCACGACGACCGGGTTCGGCGCCGTCACCGGCACGGGTGCCGTCTCGCGCGGCTCGGGCCCGCGCACGATCGGCGGTCCGGCGTCCTGGTAGGACGGCGACGAGGTCATGGCCGGCGGGCGCGAAGGTTCGACCCAGCCGCCGTTCACGACCGCCCGGTCCTCGGCAGCACGCTCCTCGGCGGCACGGGCGGCCTGCCGGCTCGCCGCGCGCGCACGGGACGCGGCGGACGCGGCCGTAACCGGCGCGACGGTGTTCGACGCGGGCGCGGCGGCCGTCGATGCCGCAGGCACCGTCG
>JAKONL010000091.1 GCA_022701965.1 Burkholderiaceae bacterium
GCCAGTTCGAGAAGGAGCCCGAGAACTACGTGTTCCGCAACGCGGCGCACGACAGCATCCAGGCGCCGATGATCGTCGAGGAGGCCATCGCGCGGCGTGGCTTCAAGAAGGTCGCGATCCTGGCGGATTCGACCAACTACGGCCAGCTCGGCCGCGAGGACCTGGAGAAGGCGCTCAAGGCCAAGGGCATCACGGCCGTGGCGGTCGAGAAGTTCAACATCAAGGACGTCGACATGACGGCCCAGCTTCTCAAGGCGAAGGAAGCCGGTGCCGAAGCCGTGCTGACCTACAGCATCGGCCCCGAACTGGCGCAGATCGCCAACGGCATGACCAAGCTGGGCTGGAAGGTGCCGATCGTGGGCAGCTGGACGCTGGCGATGGCCAACTTCATCGACAACGCGGGCCCGGGCGGCGACGGCGCGCGCATGCCGCAGACCTTCATCCAGGAACCCACCACGCCCAAGCGCAAGGCCTTCATCGACAACTTCACCGCCAAGTTCAAGCCGAAGAACAACCGCATGGATTCGCCGGTGTCCGCGGCGCAGTGCTACGACTCGATCTACCTGCTGGCCGCCGCGATCAAGCAGGCCAACAGCACCGACGGCCCGAAGATCAAGGATGCGCTGGAGAACCTGAACACGCCGGTCGAGGGCGTGGTGACCACGTACAACAAGCCGTTCTCCAAGACCGACCACGACGCCATCACGGCCAACATCCCGGTGTTCGGCGAGGTCAAGGGCGGCCGCGTGGTCTACGCGAGCGCCGACGACCAGAAGGCGGCCGCCAAGGTCCGCATGAAGGATCTCGCGGCCAACGACGCCCTGATGAAGAAGTAAGCCGCCGTCGACGCCCGTCCAGGGCGTCCACGGTGCAGTGGCGCCGCTGCGGGACTCTCCGGCAGCGGCGTTTTTTTGAACGTCCGGGAACTCCATGCAAATCCTCACCCAACTCATTTTCAGCGGCATCGCGCTGGGCATGATCTACGCGGTCATCGCCTTCGGCTACCAGCTGACCTTCGCCACGTCCGACACCCTCAACTTCGGCCAGGGCGACGCGCTGATGCTCGGTGCGCTGGTCGGCCTGACGCTCGTCGGCCTGGGCGTGAACTACTGGCTGATGATCCCGATCGTCTGCCTGTTCGGCGCCTTCCAGGGGGTGGTGGTGGAGCGCATCGGCGTGCGGCCGGCGATCAAGATCAAGTCCGAGTTCGGCTGGATCATGTCCACCATCGCGCTGGGCATCATCTTCAAGAACGTGGCCGAGAACGTCTGGGGCCGCGACGACCTCAAGTTTCCGTCGCCGCTGCCCGAGTCGCCACTCAAGTTCCTCAACGCCAACGTGCTGCCGATGGAGATCCTGGTGGTGGTCGGCGCCTTGCTGATGATGCTGGCGGTGGAGTTCTTCAACCGCAAGACGATCTACGGCAAGGCCGTGGTCGCGACCTTCAACGACCGCGATGCGGCCAAGCTGATGGGCATCAACACCGGGCTGGTCATCACGTTCTCGTACGCGCTGTCGTCGATGACGGCGGCTTTCGCCGGTGTGCTGATCGCGCCGCTGACGCTGACCGGCGCCACCATGGGCGCGGTGCTGGGTCTCAAGGCCTTCGCGGTGGCCATCATCGGCGGGCTGACCAGCGGCATGGGCATCGTGGTCGGCGGAATCATCCTCGGCATCGCCGAGACCACCACCGGCTTCTACCTGAGCACCGGCTACAAGGACGTGCCCGGCCTGGTGCTGCTGCTGATCGTGCTGGCGGTGCGTCCGGCCGGCCTGTTCGGCAAGACCGCCATCAAGAAGGTCTGAGAACGATGTCCGCCGTCATCGCTCCCACCGCGCCCGAGAAGATGAAGCGCAGCCACCTGCTGATGGTCATCGTCGGCATCGCGCTGCTGCTGCTCTTTCCTATCGGGATCGACAACCCGTACTACATCCACCTGCTCGAGACCATCATGATCTACGCGATCGTGCTGTTCGGGCTCGACATCGTCGTCGGCTACACCGGCCAGGTGTCGCTCGGCCATGCCGGCCTCTTCGGGCTGGGCGCCTATACCGCCGGCGTGCTGGTCTTCAAGCTCGCCGCGCCGTTCTGGGTGACGGTGCCTGCGGCGATCCTGCTGACCGCCGGTTTCGGCGCGCTGCTCGCGCTGCCGGCGCTGCGCGTATCGGGCCCGTACCTGGCGATGGTCACGCTCGCCTTCGGCACGATCATCCAGATCCTGATCAACGAGATGAGCTTCCTCACCGAGGGGCCGATGGGCATCAAGCTGGAGAAGCCCGCGCTCTTCGGCCACAAGCTCGACGAGCGCGAGTTCTACTGGGTGGTGGTGGTGCTGATGGTGCTGGCGCTGGTGGTCGTGCACCGCATCCTGCGCTCGCACCTGGGCCGCGCCTTCGAGGCATTGCGCGGCAGCCCGGTCGCATCGGACTGCATGGGCGTCTCGGTCTACCGCTACAAGGTCTACGCGTTCGTGATCAGCGCCGGTTTCGCCGGTCTCGCCGGCAGCCTGTACGCGTACTCCGAGCAGTACATCTCGCCGAACTCCTACAACTTCGAGCTCACGGTGCTGTTCCTGCTGGCCGTGATCATGGGCGGGCGCAAGAGCCGCATCGGCTCGATGCTGGGCGCGGCGATCATCGTGCTGCTGCCCAAGCTGCTCGACGACGTGGTGCTGTTCCGCTACGTGTCCGTGGCACTGGTGGCATTGGTCGTCGTCACGGCGGTGGTGGCGATCCGCCGGCAGCGCACGACGCCCGCGCAGATGGCGATACCGGTCGTGGGGAGCATCGCGCTGGCCGCGCTGGCCTTCTGGCTGGAGACGATGACCGACTGGCGGCTGTCGATCTTCGGCGTGATCATGCTGTTCGTCGTGTACTACCTGCAGGACGGCATCGTCGGCTTCGTCCGAGCGGCGCTCAACATTCGCAAGCCGAAGCTCCAGGTCGCGGACCTCGTCGATGCGGACGTGCGCTCCGACGCGGTATCGGTCGCGGCGGACGCGGGCGGCAGCGACGAGGTGCTGCTGGCGAAGGGCGTGCTGATGCAGTTCGGCGGGCTCAAGGCGCTCAACAACGTCGACCTGAGCATCCGCCGCGGCACGATCCACGGCCTGATCGGCCCCAACGGCTCGGGCAAGAGCACGATGATGAACGTGCTCACCGGCATCTACGTGCCGACGGCCGGAGCGCTGAGCTTCGCGGGGCGGTCGCTGGTGGGCCGCACGTCGTCGGACATCGCGCTGTCGGGCATCGCGCGCACCTTCCAGAACGTGCAGCTCTTCGGCGAGATGACGGCGCTGCAGAACGTGCAGGTGGGCCTGCACCACACCTTCGACAGCAACCTGCTCGACGTGTCCCTGCACACGCCGCGCTACCGGCGCGAGCGCGACGCCGCGGCGCAGCGGGCGCTGAACCTGCTGCGTTTCGTCGGGCTGCAGGAACTCGCCACCGAGGAGGCGCGCAATCTGCCCTACGGCAAGCAGCGCCTGCTGGAGATCGCGCGCGCCCTGGCGCTGGACCCGCAGCTGCTGCTTCTCGACGAGCCGGCAGCCGGCCTCACGGCGCCGGACATCAAGGAACTCGTCGCCATCATCCGCAAGATCCGCGAGCACGGCGTGACCGTGATCCTGATCGAGCATCACATGGATGTGGTGATGGGCCTGTGCGACACGGTGTCGGTGCTCGACTTCGGCCAGAAGATCGCCGAGGGCGTGCCGGCCGTCGTGCAGGCCGACGAGAAGGTGATCGAGGCTTATCTGGGCGGAACGGCGACTTGAGCGCGCGGACGGAACAACCATGCTGACCATCAACAATCTATCCGCCGGCTACGGCAAGGTGCAGGTGCTGCACGGCGTTTCGATCGAGGTGCCCAAGGGCAAGGTCGTCACGCTGATCGGCTCCAACGGTGCCGGCAAGACCACCACGATGCGCGCGGTCTCGGGAATGATCGCGCCGACCTCCGGCGAGATCACGCTCAACGGCAAGCGCATCGACGGCCTGGAGAGCTACCACGTCGCCAAGCTCGGCCTCGCGCATTCGCCCGAAGGCCGCCGCGTGTTCGCAACCATGACCGTGACCGACAACCTGACGCTCGGGGCGTTTCCGCGCCTGACCGGCAGCCGGCCGCGCGGCGACGTGGCCGGCGACCTCGAACGTGCGCTCGAGCTGTTCCCACGTCTGAAGGAGCGCCGGACGCAACTGGCCGGCACACTGTCGGGCGGCGAGCAGCAGATGCTCGCGATGGCGAGGGCGGTCATGCTGAATCCGGAGGTAGTGCTGCTCGACGAACCGTCGATGGGCCTCGCACCCATCCTGGTCGCGGAAGTGTTCCGCATCATCGAGCGCCTGAAGAGCGAGGGCGTGACGATGCTGCTGGTGGAGCAGTTCGCCGCGGCCGCCCTCGCCGTCGCGGATTACGGCTACGTGCTGGAGAACGGCAAGATCTCGCTGCACGGGCCGGCGGAGAAGCTGCGCGACGATCCGGCAGTCAAGGCCGCGTACCTCGGCGGCGGGCACTGACCCACGGACGACTGGTGGCGCGGCCAGTGTCCGTGCCCGGGCAGGCCGAGCGTCAGGCTTCGAGTTCGATCTTGCCGGCTTCCACGTACTCCTCGAACGTCGTGAGCGGAATCGCGGTCAGGCCGAGCACGCCGTCGTCCGCTTCCCAGCTCAGCGTGGCGCTGTCGGGCGCCAGCACCACTTCGACCCGCCCATGCGGAATCTCCAGCGGCGGGCCGTCGCCGGGGGTATAGGTCACGAGACCCTTGATGGTTGCGAACTGCGACATCTGAATTTCCCTTCGTCTTGATCTTGGATGAATGATTCCTGAAGAATCGTAAGCTCGGCGCATGACCCGCTCGCGCCGCCTGGCAATCGCCTTCGTCTTCCTGTGGTTCGCCATCGGCGGCGTCGCGCATTTCGTCGCCACCGAAACCGAGATGCGCATCGTGCCACCCTTCATCGCCTGGCCGCGCGAGGCCGTGCTGATCAGCGGCGTATTCGAGCTGCTCGGGGCTGCCGGACTGCTGTGGCGGCGTTCGCGGCGGCTTGCCGGGATCGGGCTCTTCGTCCTGACGATCGCCGTGACGCCCGCGCATTTCTACATGCTCCAGGAGCCCCAGCTCTTCCCGTCGATACCCTACTGGGCACTGGTCCTCAGGCTGCCGGTGCAGGTCGCGCTGCTGGCGCTGATCGCCTGGAGCACCTGGCCGCGCATGCCGGTCGGCCCACGTCGCGCATGAGGGCCGCGGCGCTCAGGCCGTCCACTCGCCGCTGTCTTCGCCCTGCCAGTACTTGATGCGCTCGGCGCTGACCTTGATCAGCACGATGCCGGGGGTGTCGATGCCGTCGTCGAACCAGTGGTCGAGCTCGGCGACCCAGTGCGCTTCGAACTGGGCCTTGTCGCGGATCAGCTCCGCCGTGCCGCCGACGTGGATCGACAGGCCGTCGGCGCCTTCGAAGGCGAGGCCGACATGCGGGTTGCGTTCGATGTCGGCGACGGTGCGCGACTGCTCGTAGGTGAAGTAGAACGAATCGCCGTCGTAGGCCACGTCGCCGTTGTTGCTCATCGGCCGCCCGGCGATCGCGCCGCCCTCGGTCACGGTGGTGAGCGTCGCGATGTCGAGATCGCGCATCTTCTGCGCCATGGCTTCCAGGCTCACGGTGGTCATGGTATTCGTCCTTGTGTGGTGGGAGGGACCGTCACCGTGGCAGCGCGCCACGCGTCGGCTGTGGGACGAGGACGCATCCCGCGCACGGTCCGTTGGTCGCCGTGATGCCGGTCCCAGCAGGAAGCCCGGACGTCAGCCGGCAAAGAACAGCGCCGGGTCGACCATCGCGCGGTTGAGCATCACGCCCCAGTGCAGGTGCGGCCCGGTCGCCCGGCCGGTCGCGCCGACCGCGCCGAGGCGATCGCCGGCGCGGCATGCGTCGCCGGGTTTGACGTCGATGGCGCTCAGGTGGCAATACATCGTCAGCAGGCCGCGACCGTGGTCCAGCCAGACCGTGTTGCCGTTGAAGAAGTAGTCGCCGGTGTCGATGACCCGGCCCGCGAGCGGCGCCTGAACGGGCGTCCCGGTGGCCGCGGCGATGTCCATGCCGCTGTGCGGGTTGCGCGACTGGCCGTTGAAGACGCGGCGCAATCCGAAGGAGCTCGACCGCCTGCCCGGCACCGGGACGCGCATCAGCAGATCGGGTGGGAGCGCCGATTCGGTGAAGGTCGCCATCACGTCGGCCAGATGCGTGCGCTCGCGCTCGTAGCGTGCCTGGTCCGCGCTCGACAGGTCGACTGTGCCGGGTGCGACCTTCAGGCGCTGCTCGGTGTATTTCTTGGCGCTCACTGCATAGGCGATCGACCGGTCGCCCGCGCCCGCCGTGCGCAGCACGATGCGCGCGCTGCCCACCGGCGCGGACAGGGGGATGCCGACCAGCGCCGTCCACTCGATCGGGTCGCCCGCGACCAGCACCGGCACGTCGCCCGCGAAGGCCGCCGGCCGTGCTGCCGCAGGACCGAGCGAGAGGCGCGCCACGCCGCCGGGCACCTGCGATGCGTGCGGCCACGGGTCGCCCGCCGCGGCGGCGGACGGCGCGAGGGTCTGCGCGAGAAGCGGGGACGCCAGCAGGCTGGCGGCGCCGAGGACGACGGCCCGCCGTTGGGATGCACGGGGCGGCAGCGGAGCGAGCGGGGGCAGCAGGGGAAGGGCGCGGGCGGTCATCGGGCGAGTCTATCGACGGTGTCGGCCCATTTTCCAGGCGGCAGTCCATCCAGCGTGTAGGGACCGATGGCGACGCGCACCAGCCGCAGTGTCGGATGCCCCACGGCGGCGGTCATGCGCCGCACCTGCCGGTTGCGGCCCTCCCGGATCGCCAGCTCGATCCAGCTCGTCGGGATGCTCTGGCGCGTGCGGATCGGCGGGTCGCGCTCCCAGATGTCCGGCGGCGGATCGAGCAGGCGGGCGCGCGCGGGACGGGTCGGTCCGTCGTTGAGCGACACGCCGTCGCGCAGGGCGGCCAGCGCCGCTTCGCCGGGAAGGCCTTCGACCTGTACCCAGTAGACCTTCTCCAGCTTGAAGCGCGGATCGGCGATGCGCGCCTGCAGCTTGCCGTCGTCGGTCAGCAGCAGCAGCCCTTCGCTGTCCGCATCGAGCCGCCCGGCGGCGCGGACGCCCGGCACGTCGACGAGGCCTTTCAGCCCTCGCCATCGACCTTCGTCTGTGAACTGGCTCAGCACGCCGTAGGGCTTGTTCAAGAGGATCAGACGGGACGCGGTGGGGGAGGGCATGGCACCGTCGAGCTTAGCGGCCGGCCTCGCAGCGACGGCGCACGAGCGTCACTCCAGCTTGCGGTCCTCGTCCTTCGCCTGCGCCATCGCCTCGGGCTCCAGCTCCTCGGCCGAGCGGTTGAGATGGATAAAGACGCCCCAGCCGACCAGCACCAGCCCGAGCGAGCAGAACAACGCCGAGGCGTAGAGCATCAGTTCCGGCGTCTCGCGCGACTTGAAGGTCGCGACCAGGGCCTCCACCGCGATGGCCACCGAGATCACGACCAGGAAGCGCGAGAGGAACCGCCGCACGCGCGTGGGCGCGCCGATGTGCGAGTCGCGGATCACCTCTTCCTCGGCGATGGTCTGCGAGATCTGCAGCGCCACCACCGCCGCGGCGAGCAGGCCGATCGCCTCGATCACGCCTTCGCCCGCCGTTGCGCCAGCATCTCCGGTGATCGCCGTCCAGCCGTTGTGGGCGGCGATCGCCATCAGCGCGACGCTGGCCGCCGCGAAGAGCAGGGCCATCAGGGCGTGGACGACGGCATAGAGGCGGAGGAAGGGTTTCATGAAGGGCAGTTCGGGAAGGGTGGGCGATTCTGGCGGTCGGGGCGGACGCCGGCTGTCGGCGATGGGCCCGAAGGGCGGCGCCCTGCGACGGCATACTTGCCGCATGGCGCTCTCCACCTACCTCCTCTATGCCGCGGCGGTCGCGCTGCTCGTCGCCACGCCGGGTCCGACCATGCTGATGTGCATGACCAACGCCCTGAATCACGGTCCACGCCACGCGATGACGTCGGTGGCCGGTTCGGTCTCGGCCGTCCTGCTGGTCATGGTCCTGTCGGCGATGGGGCTCGGCGCGCTGCTGGCCACCTCCGAGGCGGCCTTCACGACCGCCAAGCTGGTCGGCGCGGCCTACCTGATCTGGCTGGGCATCAGGACCTTCCGCAGCGAGGCGTCGGCGCTCGGGGCGTCAGGCGACGTCCCTGCGACGCCGCGGCGATCGTTCTACCTGCAGGGCCTGCTGGTCGGCGCCAGCAACCCGAAAGCGGTGCTGTTCTTCGCCGCGTTCTTCCCGCAGTTCCTGAATCCGGCCGCGCCCATGGCGCCACAGTTCGCGATCCTCGCGCTGACCTTCATGGCTTTCGAGTTCGCGGTGCTGACGGCCTGCGCGCTGAGCGTCTCGCGGCTGGCGCCGCTGCTGCGCGAAAGCGGGCCGGTACGCTGGGTCAACCGAATCTGCGGAGGCCTGTTCGCGCTGATGGGCGGGTTGCTGCTGCTGACGCGGCGGAGCGCGTGATTCACCCAGATCCGGACGTCGTGCGGCCGTGACCGAGGGGACGCGTTGTCCGCCTGCTCACTGCAGCTTCGAGAGATCGACGGTCGCCGCCATGGCTCCGTAGCCCAGGTCGTTGGGGTGGAGGTGGTCCCCACTGTCATACGCAGGGTTCATCGCCAACGGATCGGTCGCGCTCTGCATGGTCTTGTCGTAGTCCACTACACCATCGAGTTGCGTGTTGGTCCGAATCCAGTTGTTGACTGCCTGGCGTTTCGCTTCGCCAGCCACCGAGTAGTAACCCGCTCCCTTGTAGGGCAGCAGTGTCCCGACGAATACCTTGATGCCGCGAGCCTTGGCCTTCGCTACCGCCGTGTTGATCGAATTGATGATCTGGTCCGCGCTGACCGCTTGAGCCGGAACAAGCGCCTCCGAGAAGCCGATGTCGTTGATGCCCAGCAGGATGATGGTGTGCGTGACGCCTTTGGTATTGAGAACGTCGCGTTCGAAACGGCCGTTGCCATTGGGCCCGGCGACATCGTTGAGCCAGCGGTTGCCCGAAATACCGGAATTGACCACCGCCGTGCGTGCTGCTCCATTTGCCTTCAAACGGTCGTCGAGTTGATTCGGATAGCGTTTGGATGCATCCACCGTGGAATTGAATCCGTCGGTGATCGAATCACCGAAGGTCACGACGACGCGCGTCTTTTCGATGCTCGCCGTCTCCACGGCGGTGAGGCCGTAATAGGACTGCCGCGTACTGGTTGCGGTCACCGGAACCGACGGGGCTGAGAGTTGATTGCCCGCGCCGACATAGGCGGTCTGACGGCCCAGCGAATGCACGGTCGGCACGCTCGTCAGACTCGAAAAATAGCTGCTTATGGCGACATTGGACAACGGCGAAACCGACAGCGCCACGTCGTCGCTCGATACCTCCGTTCCGGGCGCCACCGTCACGGTATTCTGTCCTCCGAAAAGAACTGCGCGGTCGCTTGCGGTGTCGATACTCGATGCGCCGGTGCTGCGGGCAATTCGCACGCCCGAAAAGGTAATTGGCGCTTTGCCGAAAAGATTCGAGAGCTTCACCCGAAGTGAATCACCGCCCAGCGAGAGACGCACCACCTGACGGACGGTCTCGTTGTTGAACGTGGCGGCGGCCACGGGAGTGGCAGTCAATGAACTCGTGCCATCCTGCATCGATGCGGTCCACGATGCGGAGAGCGGCAACGATCCAGACGCATTGCCGTCCGATCCGCCGCCACCCCCGCAGCCCCACAGGCCCGTCGCGAGAACAGTCGCGACAGTGAGGGTTTTGAACAGCGTTGCTCGACGAGAAAATTTTCCGTCCGACGTCGACTGGTTCATCTTTGACTCCGTATGTGGTTTTACATCTCGGGTCGCAAAGGCGATGACTCATGCTCAACGGCATGAGGCAAACCAGCCACGGCCCGCATCATCCTAGGATTGGGCACACGGGTCGCTTATAGCGTTTTCCCCATCACGGCAATTTGCAATTCGCAGCGCTGCCTGCAGGCGTCGATTCGAGGGGCGGACTGGTCGGCCGGATTCACCGCTCCCGGCCTGAATTGGGCGGTCAGCGTCCTTTCTTTCCCGGTTCTCGTCCTTGCACCGGGCCGGCGCAGGCAAATGCCGAAGACTACTTGCCCCACCCGTCCCGCATTCCCGCCGCCCGGTTGAAGACGAGTGTTCCGCCCGCACCAGCGGCCTTCGCATCGATCACGAAGTAGCCGTGGCGCTCGAACTGGAATCCTGTGCGGCCCACCGCAGCGCCGGCCAGTGAAGGTTCCACATAGGCCGCGCATGTCTCCAGGCTTGCGTCGTTGAG
>JAKONL010000172.1 GCA_022701965.1 Burkholderiaceae bacterium
AGCCGAAGTCAGGCCGGGCAATCTCGCGCAGGCCGATCACGCGGGTCCAGAAGGCGCGCGTGGCCGCCAGGTCGGCGGTCTTGATCGCCAAGTGAAACAGGCCGTGCGTCAGCGCGGTCGACGATGGCAGCGCGTCGTTCATCGGGCGGTCTCCGTCACCGGCGCGGCGGCTTCGCCCAGCGCCACCTCGCGAAAGAGCGTCGAGAGGTCGCCCAGGAAGCCCGGCCCGGTCTTCCAGCGCGCCCCGGCGACCGGATCGGCGCCGGCGAGCAGCGTGTCGGTGGCATCGATCGACAGCGCCATGGCGAAGCGGATGCGCGCGCCGCGCGCGGCCTCGATCTGCGTCAGCCAGTCGCGTGGCGCGCAGCGGCCAGCACCGATCTCGCGCGCCAGGATCATCGCGGCGGCGCAGGCGTCCTCCATCGACTGGGTGGCCCCTTGTCCCAGGGTCGGCGCCATGCCATGGGCGCTGTCGCCCAGGTACATGACGTTGCGCACCGGTTCCGTGAAGCGCACGTCGGATTCCTACATGCGCGCCCAGTGCGTCTCGCCGAGGCGCTCGCACAGCGCGTCCAGCAGCCACCGCGCCGGCGCGCCGAGGTCGCCGTGCGCGGGCTGGAAGGCAGCGCGCATCGCCGGCGCGGTGTTCCAGGCAGCGTCGATGGACGCGCCGGGCTCGATCGGAAAGGTGGCGGCGATGTAGACGTGGGCCGGCGGCACGCGGAAGGCCAGCAACCGGTGGGCGCCATTGAACCACTGGCCATAGTCGTCGATGAGGCCGCCGCTGGTGTCGGGCACGAGCGTTCGCACGATGGCCACGCCGACATGGCGCGCTTCGGGCAGGCCGGAGAAGGCGGCCCGCGTGGCGGAATAGCGCCCGTCGGCGCCCACCAGCAGATCGATGTCGTCCAAGGTGTGCCGCTCGCCGTCCTGCACGAATTGCACTGCGGTCTTGGTTGCGTCCTTCTCGCTGATGCCGATCCGGTCGATCGTGCAGCCGTAGCGGATCGCCGCGCCGGCGCCGGCGCGCAGCACCCGGTAGAGCTCCGACCAGCGGATGCGAATGCCGGGGTTGTCAGCCACCTGCGACAGCGGCAGGTCGAACAGGACCGTGCCGTCGGTGAGCGAGGTGGTCCAGCGCCGCCATGGCAGGCTGGCGGCCTCGACCTCGGCCGCCAGCGCCGGGTCGCATCGGCGCAGCGCCTTGATGGCGTTGGGGCCGACGTTCAGGCCGGTGCCGGCCTCGGCGTGGTCGTCGGGACCGACGCGCTCCAGGCAGTGCAGCTCGACGTCGGGCAGCACGGCGAGGCGCCGGGCCAGGATGGCCCCGGCCACGCCGGCGCCGATGATCACGATCTTCATGCGGAGGGACTTTCGAAGGAATTGAACGAAGGGGGTACGGCCGTCGGCCAACACCAGGGGCGACCGTGCTGCCGCTCGAAAGCCAGACCCAGCGTGCACAGCCGAGCGTCATCGCCACGCCGGCCGACCAGTTGGAAGCCGATGGGAATGCCGGTGGGCGAGGGCGCCGCCGGCAATGCCAGCGCCGGCAGGCCGGCGCCGTTGACGAAGGCGGTGAACACCGCATGGCCGCGCGCATCGACCGCGCGCCCGGCGATCGTCTCAGGATGGCTGCGGTCGACGGCCCAGGGCAGGGCGGCGCACGCCGGTGTGAGCACCAGGTCAAAGGTTTCGAACACGCGATCCATCGCCTCGCACAGCGCCCGCTGCACGTGGTGGGCGTCGAACAGGTCGACGGCCCCCAGGCGACGGCCCGTGGCCAGCATGGCTGCGAGCGCGGGCGTCAGGCGGGCCGTGTCAGCCGCGCTGCGATCGCGCAGCACGGCCGCCAGCCCGGTGGCGCTGAGCACTGGCCAGGCCTGACGGTTGAACGCATCGACCGCGTCGGGCGCATCGACCTCGCTCACCGCGTGGCCCATCGCACGAAGCTGCCCAGCCACGACCGCCACGCTCTGCGCGATGACGGGGTCGACCGGACTGCCGGCAATCGCTTGCCAGTGCGCGATGCGCAGCGGCGGCACGGGGGTCGGCGAGGCGGGATCGGCAAGGCGCATGGTCGGCGCGATGACCTGCAGGATGCGTACCACGTCGGCCAGGCAGCGCGCGATCGGTCCGATCACCTCCAGACCGGGCAGCATCTCGGGCAGTCCGCCGGAACGCGCAACGGTGCCCAGCGAAGGCTTCAAGCCCACCAGCCCGGTGTAGGCGCAAGGCCGGCGGATCGAGCCGCCGCCGTCGGTCGCCAGGGCCGCCGGTCCGATGCCGGCGGCGACCGCGGCCACCGCGCCGCCGCTGGAGCCACCCGGCGTGAGCGCGAGGTCCCAGGGATTGCGCGTGGCGCCGAAGAGCAGGTTGTCGGTGAATCCCTGCAGCGTGAACTCGGGCACGTTGGTCTTGCCGAACAGCACGGCGCCGGCCTCGCGCAGGCGCCGCGCCGGCAACTCATCTTGGAGCTGAACATCCGGCGCCCAGATCCGACTCCCCCACCGGCACGGCTGGCCGGCCACGGGAATGTTGTCCTTCACGCTCACGGGCACGCCGTCGAGCACCGACCAGGCATCGCCCTGGCGCCAGCGCCGCTCACTCGCTCGTGCGGCGGCCTCGGCGGCCGCGTCGTCGATCGCGATCACGGCGTTGAGGCGCGGATTCACCGCGTCCATCCGCGCCCGCACGCTGCGCAGCGCCTCGACCGGCGACAGCGTGCCGCGTGCATAGGCGTCGACCAGCGCGCCGGCATCGAGCTGCCAGGGCGCGTTCACCGGAGCGCTCCCGCCGGCGCGATCCGCCGCACGCGATGTCCTGGCGCGCACTGGGCTGTTCTCATGACGCGTGCGCGATCACGGCAACGAGTCCGCCGCCGTCGGGCCCCTGATGCTCGGCCCCGCCGGAGACGAACAAACGGGTGTCGCCCAGCACACCGGCCACCAGGCCGCCCACGGCCCCGCGCACATGGCGCTGGGCGTTGATGTCGGTGTCGTCGAGCATGGTGTGGCGCGCGCCCCGCACGTGCCCGCGCCGATCGGGTTCGCATTTCACGAAGACGGCGGCGACGCGGGCCGCGTCATCGGCACCGAGCTGCGGATCGGGGCTCAAGCCCAGCGCACGCAGCGCCCGCGCCACCGCGCCCAGGTCGAGCGCGTCGCGCATCGGCGCGCAACCCATGCGCAACGTGCCCTGCCACCGGGTGCTGTGGCCCAGCACGATCACCTCGTTGGCCTCCACCTCGATACCGCAGGAGACGCTGGCGCGTTTCGAGAAGCGCTCGAAATCGGTGAGCAGCGCCGCCTCGAGGACAGCGTCATCGGGGAGCTCGCCCAGCGCCACGGCCACGCCGAAAGCGCCGGCGGCGCGTGCCGCTGCCATCGAGCGGTTGGCGTCGGCCGTCAGCACCGCATGGCCCGCCGCTGCCGCCGCCTGCGCGCGGGCGGCCGTCACGCAGGGCACCTTGACCTGCACGAAGACCACGTCGTCGGATCTCGCGATGCCGGCATCGGCCATGGCCACTCGCACGGCTCGGGCCACGGACGCGACCTGCGTCCAGCGACCGATGTCCTGCGCGGCCATCGGCGCGCTCAGCGCCGTGCCCATGGCCAGTGCCGCCGGACCTGCTGCGTCAGCCTGGGTCTCGGCCGTCTCGACATCGAGTCGGCCATGGCGAGCGAACACCACGTAATGGGGACTGAGCACGCCCTCGGTGCCACCGGAGAGGACACAGGGCACTTCCCGCAGCAGCGCCGCGGCAGACCGGCCGGTGCGTTCGGCCAGCAACGCCATCAGGGTCTGCGTGAAGTAGCCGCGCGTGAAATCGTTGACGCCGCCGTTGCCTTCGGTCTTGCCGATCACCGCCACGATGTCGGCGGCCCGCAGTTCGCCGCTGTCGAGCAGCGC
>JAKONL010000198.1 GCA_022701965.1 Burkholderiaceae bacterium
GTAGTAGAGGCCGTCGCGCTCGCCGGCATGCGGCAGGCGGTCCTGCGTCATGTCGACCAGGCCGCCCCAGCAGTAGTCGAGCCGCACCGGCCCGAGCTGCGGAAAGGTCTCGGCCATGCCCTGGCGCAGGATCTCGCCGCTCGCCGCGTCCGACTGCGGACTCGAGATCGCGAAGCGCGCCCGGCCGCCGAACACCAGCCGGTGGTCGGGCGTGAGGCGGAAGTAGTGGTGGATGTTCGCCACCGTCGTGTAGGTGCGGCGTGCCGCGAGCAGCGCCTGCGCGCGCTCGGCGCCCAGCGGCTCGGTCACGACGATGAAGCTGCCGACCGGCACGATGCGCCGGCGCAGCCAGCCGAAGCTCGCATAGCCGCCGTGGCGGCTCGCGCCGGTGGCCAGCAGCACCTGCTGCGCGGTGACCGTGCCGCGCGCGGTGTGCAGCCGGTGCACGCGGCCGTTGTTCAGGCGCTCGAGCTTGCGCACCTCGGAGCCGGTGTGGATCTGCGCGCCCTGGCGCTCGGCCGCGGCGGCCAGGCCCTGCGCGAAGCGGCCCATGTGCATCTGCGCGCTGCGCCGGTAGAGCATGCCGCCGTGGAAACGCTCGCTCTGCACCTCGGCACGCACGCGCGCGGCGTCGAGGATCTCGATGTCGCCGTCGACGCCGTCGTCGGCCAGGCGCTGCGCGGCGCGGCGCAGGGCCTCCATCTGGCCGGGCCGCGTGGCGAGCTTGAGCTTGCCGTGGCGCAGGAAGTCGCAGTCGATCGCCTCCTCGCGCACCAGGCGCGCCACGGTGTCGACCGCGTCGTCGAACGCGCGATACCAGCCGCGTGCCCGCTCGACGCCGACCCGGGCCGCGACCTCCGCGTAGTCCATCGCCAGGCCGTTGTTCACGTGGCCGCCGTTGCGCCCCGAGGCTTCGGCCGCGACCCGCGAGCCCGCCTCCAGCACCGCGACCGTCGCGCCGCGCCGCGCCAGCGCGAGCGCCGCCGACAGCCCGGTGAAGCCGCCGCCCACGATCGCGACGTCGACCTGCTGTGGCAGGTCGCGCGCGGCCGGGGCGAAGGCCGGTGCCGAATCGGTCCAGTAGGAATCGAGCTTCATGTGGATCGCCGAAGGAAGATCAGTCGATCAGAGGCCGCAGACGCCGGCCAGGCCGCCGATGTCGGCGATCTCGACGTAGTTGTAGGCCGGGTTGCCCGGGCCGTGGCCGCGGTTGACGAACACCTTGTTCCTGATGCCGATGTCGTCCGCCGACATCAGGTCGTAGCGCAGGCTGGACGACACGTGCAGCACGTCCTCGGGGTTGCAGCCGAGCGAGTCGAGCATGTACTCGAAGGCCTTCAGGCGCGGCTTGTACGCCTGCGCCTGCTGCGCCGTGTAGACGCGGTGGAACGGCGCGCCGAGCATGGCGACGTTCTTCTGGATCTGGTCGTCCGAGGCGTTCGACAGGATCACCAGCGGAATCTCCTTGGCCACCTTGGCCAGGCCGGCGGGCACGTCCGCATGCGGGTCCCAGGTCGGCACGGCGTCGTAGTACTTCTGGCCGTCGGCGTCGAAGTACTGGATCTTCCAGGCCTTGCACAGGCGGCGCACCGCGTTCTTCAGCACGACTTCGTAGGGCTGCCACGCGCCCAGCACCTCGTCGAAGCGGTAGGCGGTGAAGTCGGCGATGAACTGCTCCATGCGCTCGGCCGGCACGCGGTCGGCGAACAGCTCGCGGGTCATCTCGCCCATGCGAAAGCGGGTCAAGGTGCCGTAGCAGTCGAACGTGACGTACTTGGGACGGAAGGCCATGGTCTCGAATCCTTTAGGAGTTGTTGCAACGAACTGATGACGAAGTGATTGCAGCATGCGAGGCTGCGCGCTTCGTAGTGAAAAAAGACGCCTGCCGCGACGAAGCTGCGGTTTGCGGGGGCGGCGGCGGCATCCCGTGCGGTGTGCCCTGCGGCCGTGCGGCGATGCACCCGGATGCATCGGGGCGATGTCTGCAAGCACTCTTTTGTGGCATGGATATGTCGGTGCGCTGACACCGCGAAGCTGCGCAGATGCTAGGCAAGAAGACGCGGCATATGTATGCGTAAGCGGTGGGCCATACCGCATCGAATTGCGCGGCGCGGGCTCGCCGCGGGCGAACCTTGCGAGTTGTCCGGCGCGCCGGATTCGCGCTGGCACGGCCCTGCGATGTCGTCCAAGATGCCGCACAGTTTTTCACCCGACACGAGATGCCACCGATGCCCGCCACTTCCCAGGAAGCACCCAACTCCGACAACGACGGCGTGACCCTGCGCCCGATGACCGACGCCGACCTCGCGCACACGCACGCGCTGTCGGCCGAGCTGCGCTGGCCGCACCGGCCGCAGGACTGGGAGGCGGTGTTCAGGCATGCGGAGGGCTTCGTCGCCGAGCGCGACGGCCGGATCGTCGCGAGCGCATTGCGCTGGCACTGGGGCGAGCGCCACGCCACGCTCGGCCTGATCATCGTGACGCCGGCCTGCCAGGGCCGCCGCGTCGGCCACCGCCTGATGATGGCGCTGCTCGACGGGCTCGACGATTACACCGTGCTGCTGCACGCGACCGTCGCCGGACAGGGCCTGTACGAGCGTCTGGGTTTCCAGCGCATCGGCGAAGTGCGCCAGCACCAGGGCATCGCGCAGCAGTCGCCGCCGGTCGAGCTCGAGAAGGGCTGGCGCCTGCGCCCGGCCGGCGCCAACGACGCCGCCGTGCTGGCGCAGCTCGACGCCGCCGCGCGCGGCATGCCGCGCGACGCGTTCGTCGCCGACCTGCTCAGGGACGCGGAGACCACCGTCATCCTGGTGGACGAGGAGAACGAGGCGCGCGGCTTCGGCATGCTGCGTCGCTTCGGCCGCGGCCACGTCATCGGGCCGGTGGTGGCGCCCGACGCGCAGGCCGCCAAGACGCTGATCGCCTACCTGGCCGCCGTCAATGCCGGCAACTTCACCCGCATCGACATCGACTTCGACAGCCGGCTCGCCGAGTGGATCGAGAGCATCGGCCTCCTGCGCGTCGACGCGCCGACGACGATGGTGCGCGGCGCGCCGCTGGCGGTTGCGCCGCCGGGCGGGCCGACGCTGTTCGCGATCGCCTCGCAGGCCGTGGGCTGAGCGCGCGATGAGCGGCGCGACCACCTTCCTCTACAAGTCCGACCCGGTGCGCGGCCAGCGCTGGGCCGAGGTGTTCCGGCGCGAGGCGCCGGAGATCGACTTCCGGATCTGGCCGGACACCGGCGACGCTTCGCGGGTGCGCTTCCTGGCGGCCTGGGTGCCGCCGGAGGACATCGCCGAGCGATTCCCGAACCTGGAGGTGCTGTTCTCCTCGGGCGCGGGCGTGGACCAGTTCGACGTCACGAAGCTGCCGGCCACGCTGCCGGTGGTGCGCATGGTCGAGCCCGGCATCGTGCGCGGCATGGTCGAGTACGTGACGCACGCGGTGCTCGGGCTGCACCGCGACATGGCGCAGTACGCGCGCCAGCAGGCCGAGGGCGTGTGGAAGCCGCTGCCGGTGCTCACCGCCGGCGAGCGCCGCGTCGGCGTGCTCGGGCTGGGCTCGCTCGGACAGGCGGTGCTGGCGCAGCTGGTCGGCCTGGGCTTCGACTGCGCGGGCTGGAGCCGCTCGCGCCACGAGGTCGAGGGGGTCGAATGCCATGCCGGCGCGCACGCGCTGCCGGGCTTTCTCGCACGCACCGACATCCTGGTGTGCCTGCTGCCGCTGACCGACAGCACGCGCGGCTTCCTGGACGCGGCGCTCTTCGCGCACCTGCCCGAAGGCGCCTCGCTGGTCCACGTGGGCCGCGGCCCGCAGCTGGTGGAGGCCGACCTGCTCGACGCGCTCGCGAGCGGACGCCTGGCCGAGGCGGTGATGGACGTCACCGATCCCGAACCGCTGACCCCGGGCCATGCGTTCTGGACCCATCCGCGCATCCGGCTGACGCCGCACATCGCCAGCATGACGCAGCCGCTGACCGCGGCGCGCGCCGTGATCGACAACCTGCGGCGCTTCGAGACCGGCGAGCCGATGGTGGGCCTGATCGACCGCGCGCTGGGCTACTGACCGGGGCCGACCGCAGCATCTGCCGCCACGGCCCGCGGCAACCGCATGCCGCTTCGCGCGACGGCCCCAAAGCAGCACCACGTCCAGCGCGCTCCGTCCTAAGCTGGAGGCCTGCCGAAGCCTCCTCGCCCCCCTCTTCAGGTCCAAAGGTTCTCCCCATGACGCACTCCGCCGCCCTGCCCCACGCCGCCGCGCTCGATGCCATCGACCGCGCCCACCTCATCCACCCGGTCTCGCCGTGGCGCGCGCACGAGGCGCGCGGCCCGATGGTGCTGGAGTCCGCGCAGGGCGTCTGGCTCAAGGACAACCACGGCCACCAGCTGCTCGATGCCTTCGCGGGTCTGTGGTGCGTGAACGTCGGCTACGGCCAGGAGAGCGTGATCCAGGCCGCGGCCGAGCAGATGCGCAAGCTGCCCTACGCGACCGGCTACTTCCACTTCAGCAGCGAGCCGGCGATCCGCCTGGCCGAGAAGCTGGTGCAGATCACGCCCGCCTCGCTCACGCGCGTCTACCTGACGCTCGGCGGCTCCGAGTCGGTCGACGCGGCCGCGCGGCTGATCGTCCAGTACTACAACTCGACCGGCCGGCCGTCGAAGAAGCACTTCATCTCGCTCGAGCGCGGCTACCACGGCTCGTCGTCGACCGGCGCCGGCCTGACCGCGCTGCCGGCCTTCCATCGCGGCTTCGACCTGCCGCTGCCCACGCAGCACTACATCCCCTCGCCCAACCCCTACCGCCAGGCCGGCGCCGCCGACCCGCAGGCGCTGATCGCCGGGTCGGTCGCCGCGCTGCGCGCGAAGGTGGCCGAGCTGGGCGCGGAGAACGTCGCGGCCTTCTTCTGCGAGCCGATCCAGGGTTCGGGCGGCGTGATCGTGCCGCCCGAGGGGTGGCTCGCGGCGATGCGCGAGGCCACGCGCGAGCTCGACATCCTGCTGGTGGTCGACGAGGTCATCACCGGCTTCGGCCGCACCGGTCCGATGTTCGCGTGCGCCGCCGAAGGCGTCGAGCCGGACCTGATGACGATGGCCAAGGGCCTGACCTCCGGCTACGTGCCGATGGGCGCCATGATGATGACCGAGAAGGTCTACGCGGCCATCGCCGACGCCGCCCCCGCGGGCGCACCGGTCGGCCACGGCGCGACCTACTCGGCGCACCCGGTCGGCTCGGCCGTCGCGCTCGAGGTGATCCGCCTGTACGAGGAAGGCGGCGTGCTGGCCAACGGCCGCAAGGTGGCTCCGGCCTTCGCCGCCGGCCTGGACGCGCTGCTCGCCCATCCGCTGGTCGGCGATTCGCGCCATCGCGGGCTGCTCGGCGCGCTCGAACTGGTGAGCGACAAGGCGACCAAGCGCGGCTTCGACGCGTCGCTCGGCCTGTCGGAGCGCATCTCGAAGGCGGCCTACCGCAACGGCATCGTGTTCCGCGCCTTCGGCGACAACATCCTGGGCTTCGCGCCGGCGCTCACCTTCACCGAGGACGAGTTCGCCCAGATGTTCGCGCGCCTGAAGAAGACGCTCGACGAGGTGCTCGACGCGCCCGACGTGCGCGCCGCCCTCGCGGCCTGAACACCGGTTCGCAGCCGGACATCGACGCAGAATCGGGACCCCCCATCTCCACGAGCACCGCCATGTCCGAAGCCTTCAAGATCGACCGCCTCGACCTTCGCATCCTGGCCCAGCTGCAGAAGAACGGCCGCATGACCAATGTGGACCTGGCCGACGCGGTGGGCCTGTCGCCGAGCCCGTGCCTGATCCGCGTCAAGCGCCTGGAGCAGGCCGGCTACATCGCCGGCTACGGCGCCCACCTGCGGCTGGAGAAGCTCGGCGACACGCTCACCGTCTTCACCGAGGTCACGCTGACCGACCACCACCGCGAGGACTTCGCACGCTTCGAGGCCGCGATCCGCGAGGTCGACGAGGTGCTCGAATGCCACCTGGTGAGCGGCGGCTACGACTACATGCTGCGCTTCCTCACGCGCGGCGTGAACCACTACCAGGAAGTCATCGAGGCGCTGCTCGAACGCAACATCGGCATCGCCAAGTACTTCAGCTACATCGTCATCAAGTCGCCGTTCATCAAGACGCATTCGCCGATCGAACGGCTGTTCCCTCATCCGCGCTGAACCGCGCGCACCTTCCATGCCCGACACCCCCCTCCGACATCGCGCGCGCTTCGTGCGCCTCGCCGAAACCGACCGGCCCGCCGTCGCGCTCACCATCGACGGCGAGGCCGCTTCCGCGCTGGCCGGTGACACGCTGCTGGTCGCGCTGCTGACGCACGGGCGGCGCGTGCGCGACAGCGAGTTCGGCGACGGCCCGCGCGCGGGCTTCTGCCTGATGGGCGCCTGCCAGGACTGCTGGGTCTGGACGCCCGACGGCGACCGCCTGCGCGCCTGCTCGACGGTGGCCGAGGCCGGCATGTCGGTGCTGACCCGCCCACCGGCGGCGCACTGGCCGGCGACGCCGGACCTCGCGCAGTCGCTGGCGAAGAAGGCCGCGCGCGAGGAGAAGGGCAACACGATGGAGCCGGAGGTGGCCGCATGACCGCCGCCACGACGCCCTCTCCGCGCATCGTCGTGGTCGGCACCGGCCCGGCCGGCGTGCGCGCCGCGCAGGCGCTGGTCGAGGCGGGCATCCGCCCGACGGTCGTCGACGAGGGACGGCGCGACGGCGGGCAGATCTACCGCCGCCAGCCCGAGGGTTTCAAGCGCCCCTACGCCAAGCTCTACGGCAGCGAGGCCGGCAAGGCGCAGGCGCTGCACCGCGACTTCGACGCCCTGAAGGGCCGGGTCGACTACCTCGACGGCACGCTGGCCTGGAACATCACCGCCGGCGAGGTGCATGCGATGCGCGACGGCGAGCCCAGCATCCTGCCGTTCGACGCGCTCCTGATCTGCGCCGGCGCCACCGACCGCCTGATGCCGGTCGAGGGCTGGCACCGCGCCGGCTGCTACAGCCTGGGCGCCTCGCAGGTCGCGCTCAAGTCGCAGGCCTGCGCGATCGGCTCGCAGGTCGTCTTCATGGGCAGCGGTCCGCTGCTCTACCTGGTCGCCTCGCAGTACGTGCAGGCCGGCGCCCGGGTCGCCGCGGTGCTCGACACCGCGCCGCTGGTCAAGCCGTGGGCCGCGATCACGGGGCTGATGGCACGCCCCGGCCTCGCGCTGCGCGGCTACGGCCTGATCCACGGCCTGCGCCGCGCGGGCGTGCCGGTGCTGCAGGGCGTGAGCCCGGTGCGCATCGAGGGCGACGACGCCATCGGCGCGCAGGCGGTGGTCGTCACCGACGAGAAAGGCAAGACACGACGCTTCGAATGCGACGCGGTCGGCCTCGGCTGGCACCTGCGCTCCGAAACCCAGCTCGCCGACCTGGCGCGCTGCGCGTTCGACTTCGAGCCGCTCAGCCGCCAGTGGCTGCCGCGCATCGACGCCGACGGCCGCAGCACGACGCCCGGCGTCTACCTGGCCGGCGACGGCGTGCGCATCCTGGGCGCCGACGGCGCCGAGGCCGCCGGCCGGCTGGCCGCGCTCGCCGCGCTTTCCGACCTCGGCCACGCGGCGGGCCGCGCGGCATACGCGGCCGAGTCGGCGGACCTGCATCGCACGCTGGTGCAGATGGACCGCTTCCGCGCCGGGCTGGCGCGCGCCTTTCCGTGGCCGCACGCGCAGGCCGCGGCGCTGCCCGACAGCGCCGTCGTCTGCCGCTGCGAAGCCGTCACCGCCGGCGAGCTGCGCCGCTGCATCGGCGAGATGGACAGCCGCGAAGTCAACCGCGCCAAGGCCTTCAGCCGCGTCGGCATGGGCCGCTGCCAGGGCCGCTTCTGCGGCCACGCGGCCGCCGAGGTGGTGGCCGACGCCTGCCGCATACCGATCGAGGACGTCGGCCGGCTGCGCTCGCAGGCGCCGGTCAAGCCGCTGGTGATGAACGCGGGCGAGGTGCAGGCATGAACGCGACGACGAAACCCTTCGACACCGACGTCCTGGTCCTCGGCGGCGGCCTGATGGGCACCACCGCGGCCTTCTTCCTGCGCAAGCATCACGGCCGCTCGGTCACGCTGCTCGAGCGCGAGCTGGTCGGGCGCCAGGCCAGCGGCACCAACTTCGGCAACGTGCGCCGCCAGGGCCGCGAGCTGATCCAGATGCCGCTGGCCAACCGGGCGCGCGCGGTCTGGGGCCGCATCCACGAGCTGCTCGGCGAGGACGCGGAGTTCGTGCCCTACGGCCACCTGCGCGTCTGCTACACGCACGAGCAGGCCGCGCGCATCGAGGCGCACGCGAACGAGGCGAAGCACCACGGCCTCGACCTGGAGATCTTCACCGCCGAACAGCTGAAGAAGCGCTGGGGCATCTTCGCGCCGGGCGTCGTCGCGGGCTCGCTCTCGCCCGACGACGGCCATGCCAATCCACGCCTGGCCGGCCCGGCCTTCGCGCGCGCGGCCCGGCGCGCGGGCGCGAACATCGTCGAGCATGCGGAGGTCATGACGGTCGAGCGCGACGGCACCGGCTTCGTCGCGCACACCGCCGACGGCGGACGCTTCCGCGCGCAGCAGCTGCTCGTGGCCTGTGGCGCCTGGTCCAACCGCATCGCGTCGCAGTTCGGCGAGACCGTGCCGATGGAGGCGCGCGGTCCGCAGATGGGCGTGACCGAGCCGCTGCCCTACGCGATCGGGCCGTCGATCGGGCTGTCGTCGCCGATCGAGACCGAGGGCCTGTACTTCCGCCAGATCGCGCGCGGCAACATCGTCTTCGGCGGCGGGCTCAAGGGCCCGGCCGAGGCCGACGCCATCCGCGCCTACGTCAAGCCCGACAACGTGCTGCGCCAGATGCGCGAGCTGCGCCGCTTCGTGCCCGCCTTCGGCCAGGTGCAGCTGATCCGCGTGTGGAGCGGCATCGAGGGCTACACCGCCGACTGGCAGCCGGTGATGGGGCCGAGCGCGCGCGTGCCGGGCCTGCACTATGCGTTCGGCTTCAACGGCGAAGGCTTCGCGATCAGCCCCGGCGTGGGCGAGACGATGGCCGAGGTGATCGCCACCGGCCGCACGGAGATTCCGATCGCGCCATTCTCGATCGGGCGCTTCGCATCGCAGCAGGCAGAGCAGCAGGCAGCCTGAGAAGGCACGTTCGGGAAGCCATCGGCTTGTATCCGTATGGCTACAATTGCGCGATGTTCACGATCCGGCAGACAGAAGAGTTCGTTCGTTGGCTCGACGCTCTTGCCGACAAGAAGGCGCAGATTCGAATCGCGGCTCGTCTTCGGCAGGTCGAAGCCGGAAACCTCGGCGATTGGCAATCCGTCGAAGGTGAAGTCTCGGAGATGCGTGTGCATCACGGACCCGGCTATCGCCTCTACTTCGTGCGCCGGGGCCGCGTCGTCGTGATCATGCTCAACGCGGGCGACAAGTCATCGCAGAAGCGAGACATCCGACGCGCACTGAAACTCGCCGCAGAACTCGGAGAAGACCTATGACGAAAACCAAGGCACCGTTGAAGCTCGTCGCATTCGATGCAGCCAGGTATCTCGACGACGACGAGTCGATCGCCGAGTACATGACCGTCGTACTCGAGGCCAACGACCCCGATCTCCTGCTTCTTGCCTTGAGCGATATCGCACGCGCGAAGGGCATGGCGCAAGTCGCCAAGGATGCAGGCCTGGGTCGCGAGAGTCTCTACAAGGCGCTTGCGCCAGGTGCGAAGCCCCGCTTCGAGACGGTCATGAAGGTGGCGCACGCGCTCGGCGTCAGGTTCACTGCCCACCCCGTCTGACGCAGCGTCAGTCGGCCGCCGCCAGCGCCCGCTCGGCCACTTCGCAGAACCAGCGCACGCCCAGCGGCAGCGCGTCGTCGTTGAAGTCGTAG